>JAHFOZ010000196.1:0-1881 GCA_023261405.1 Planctomycetota bacterium | reverse complement strand
TGCCCGAGCGCCTCGGACCGGACGTTCGCCTCGGGGTCCTTCAGGCGCCGCAGGATCTCGGGGCGGGCGTCGCGCGGGGAGAGCTGGACCAGGGCTTGGAACGCCTGCTTGCGGACCTCGGCCTCCGGGTCCTTGAGCAGGCGGAGGATGGCGGGGATCGCTTCGAAGGCCTGCAGCTCGGTCAAGCAGCCCACTGTTGACTGGCGCACCTGGGTTTCGCGATCGGCCAGGAGGGGGAGGAGGAAGGTGACGGCGGCGGCCCCCTGGAGTTGCGCTACGGCGGAGATCGCGTGAAGGCGCACCTCCGGGACTTTGTCGTGGAGGAGCTTCCGGAGTTCGGGTAGGGATACTCCGGCCCTGAGACCGGCCAGGGTTTCGACCGCGTCGCCCCGGACCCCCGCGTCCGCGTGGGCGAGCAATTTCACTACGTCCGGCACGCAGTCCCGGGCGCGCCGGACCACGAGGCCACTGCGGGCCGCCTCGCGGAGGGCGGGGTGGGCGTCCGCGAGGAAGGGGACCAGGAGGGGGAGGTTCTCGCGGGTCCCGCCGATGGGGAGCGCGCGGACCGCCCGGACGCGGATCTCGTCATCCGGGTCTCTCGTGAGCGGGAGGAGGGCGGAGGAGGGCAGGCGGAGCTCGTGCCTGGCGATGAGATCGAGGATCCGGCCCCGCTCCTCCCCCGTCACGCCCCGGAGCGCGGGGACGGCGAGGGGTTCGAGGTCCTGCCGCCGGAGCCCGGGGTGCGCCCTCACATTGTCGTCGTCGACGCGCGTGGCCTCGAGGAAAGCCTCGGCCCAGGCGGCATCGCCGGCGGCGGCGAGGCGCTCCTCGATGCCGGGGATGACCTTGCGGAGCCGGGGGCCGAGCTTCGGGGCGATCTCGATGCGCCGGAGGAGGACCCGCGCGCGCTCGGCGACTTCGGGGTCGGCGTCCTTGGAGGCCTTCTCGAGGGCCTGGGCGGCGGCGGCTCCGAGCGCCTTGAGCCGGCGGAGGGCGTCCTCGCGCTCGTCCACGGAGTCGGATCGGAGCTTCTCGATGAGGGCCTTGGGGTCGTCCTGGGGCATGGCGACTCCGCCCAGACAGAGGAAGAGAAGCGCGACCCTCATGGGGGGATTGTATCGCGAGGGGGCCATAAAACACTCCGTCCCTCTTGTGGACTCCGTGAGTTAGACGCCGGCAATGTCCGAAACCCTGGGATCGCGGCGGGGTTAGAGAGTGCATGATGAACCTTTTTGCAGCGCTCCTCCTGGTCCAGGGCGTCCCCACCGAGGCCGACGCCGATGCCGCGATCAAGGCCTGGAAGGCCGCGTGCGTCGGGGTCGACGCGACGGGCCGGATCACGGCCCTCGAGAAGGTCCTGGAGACCGAGCACGAGAAGGTGATCAATGCGGTCGCCGAGGTCTTCACGTCCGACATCGAAAGCGTCCGCGTCGCCGCGGCCGTCGCGCTGGCGGGCGTGGACCATCCCGCATCGGCCGACGTGCTCGTCGCGGCCCTGCAGCTCAACCTCGGCCGCTCCGCGGTCGTGAAGGCGGTGACCGATTCGCTTGGGGCGCTGGGGTGGCAGCGGGCGTGTCCGGCGCTCGAAGCGCTCCTGGACAAGGTCGGCCACGAGGACGTGCGGGCGGTCCTGCCGGAGGTCGTGAGCACCCTCGGGCAGCTGGGGTCGGTCTCCTCGATCGGGCCGCTGGCCGGGCTGCTCAAGAAGATGCAGGGCCCCCGGCGAGCCCCCTGGCCCAACGAGAAGCACTTGATCCAGGAGGCCGAGGCGGCCCTCCGGGCGATCACGGGGGTCCCCCAGCGGAAGGCCGAGGACTACGAGGAATGGTGGCGCGTGAACGGTCCGGCGCTCAAGGCGCAGGCGTCGCGGGTATTCTGGGT
>JAHFOZ010000603.1 GCA_023261405.1 Planctomycetota bacterium | reverse complement strand
AGTTCAGGATGTAGTCCGCCCAGTCCCTCAAGTCCTTCAGGCGATCCGCAGCGTATGCATGACTCACCATAAGACCCTCCATCCCAATCGCTTACGTGGAGAACCCATGCTCTCCGATGTCTAGGAAACGGGGGCCTCTATGGGTTTCGTACGTGAAAAGTGCCCATATGGTCTCATTTATGGGGCCCGCGTGATCTCCACGATCTCCCCCGTCTCCGCGGACCGGTAGCAGGCCTCCACGGCCGCCACGGTCTTCAGGTAGTCCTCCCCCTCCGATTCGCAGCGCTCGCCCGTCCGCAGGCACTGCACCTGGTGGGCCTGCAGGGCGCGCACGCTGTCGCCCTTGTAGCCCTCCGACGGCGCGCTGAACTCGTGACGCGTCTCGGGATTCCCCTCCTCCCCAAGATAGACCGCCCCGTCCTCCGCCACCCGCAGGTGCCCCCCCTCCGCATCGAGCCGCAGGGCCCCGAACGTGAGGGGTGCAGGATTCGGCCCCACCGTCCGGTTGGCGTCGATGACCCCGCGCGCCCCGCTCTCGAACTCCATGTAGGCCAGCACGCAGTCCTCCCCGTTGATCGCCGGGTTCAGCCTCGCCGACCTGCAGAAGATCGCCTTATACTCCCCCACCAGGTAGCGGAACGTGTCCAGGAAATGCACCGCTGTCTCGTGGATCAGGAGCCTCGGCATCTCTCGGAAATAGGGCTGGAGGGGGTACGGCTCGGGGCCGTTCCCATCGCTCGTCCTCATCCGAAACTCGACCTGCAGCGGCTTCCCCAGGACTCCCTGGTCGAGCAGCCGCCGCAGCTCGCGATACCACGGCTGCCAGCGCCAATTCTCGTGAATCAGCAGGCGGACCTTCGCCTCGCGGCACACCCGGACCATCTCCAGGCAATCCCCCCAGGCCGGCGCCATCGGCTTCTGACAGAGCGCGTGGATTCCCCGCTGCGCCGCCATCGCGACGATTGGCAGATGCTGCTCCGGCCGCGTCACGATGTCCACGAAGTCCAGCTTCGTGCTCGAAAGCAGGGCTTCCAGCTCCGAGTAGACCTCGGGAATCCCCCACCTCGAGGCGAACTCCTGCGCCCGCTCGACTCGGGGGTCCGCGACGGCAGCGATCTTCACCCCCGGGATCCGCTGCCAGGCCTCCGCCTGGAAGCCCGCAAAGTACCCGGTCCCGATGATCGCACCCGTGAGGTCCCTCATGCCGACTTCATCATAGGCCCCCCCGCGCGACCGCCCCACGCTTTTCGGTTAAGATGCCGCTTGGGAGCGACACTTATCTGCAGAAGAAGCTGAATGAGCACGAACGAAGAAGTGGCGCGCAGACTCCTGCAACACCGAAAGGTGCTCTTCGCCTACGTCTATGCCATCGTGCGCGACCACGGCATCGCCGAGGACGTCTTCCAGGAGGTCTCCCTCGTCATCCTCCGCCGCTGGGAGGAATTTGGAGTCGTCCGCGACTTCTGGCCCCTGGTGCGCGAGACCGCCCGCCGCCAGTCCCTCGCCGCCCTCCGCAAGGCCGGCCGGGAATCCCTCCTGCTCTCGCCCGAGGCCCTCGAGGCCGTAGACCGCGGCTTTGACGCCGTCGCCCCGGAGGCCCAGGCCCGCCAGGATGCCCTCCGCCAGTGCCTGGACCGCCTCCCCCAGTTCTGGCAACAGGTGGTGCGTTCCCGGTACTGGCTGGGCCAGTCCGTCACGGAAATGGCCTCCAGGCTCTTCCGCAGTGAGAACACCCTCTCGGTAACCCTCAACCGCATCCGCTCCCGCCTCGCCGACTGCGTGCGCGAGCGGATCCGACTCACGGATACCTCATGACCGCCGACGAACTCGACGACCTGATCCTGGCCCACTTGGCGGGGACCTTGGACGCCGCCGGGAACCGCAGGCTCGACGAAGCTCTCGTCCGCGACCCGGCCGCCGGTCGCCGCCTGGCCGAGCTGGCGCTCAACGAGCGGATCCTCGTCGAAATGGCTGAGACGGACCAGCTGGCTGCGCCCCGCCGGGCCCGGCCCCGGGTTCAGCCGGCGCCTCGCAGCAGCTGGACCATCCCCCTCGCCATCGCCGCCGCGGCAGGCTTCGCGCTGTTGCTGCTCTTCGCAGGTCCAGGAAAGCAGCCTCCGCCACGCCAGGACTCGGTAAGGGTCGTCACCCCCCTGCCGCCGCCCGAACTTCCCAGGACTCCCGAGGTGCCCACCAGGGAGCTGCCGCCGCGCGTACCGGAGAAACATGAGCAAGTCAAACCCAGCGAGCTCCCCCCGCCTCCCAAGCCCGAAGCTCCCCGCCCGGAGCCCCCGCCCAGCGTGATCGTCGAGCTGCCTAAGAAGGACCCCACCGCGCCGATCCTGAAACCTGCGCCCGCCCTCGTCCCGGTGACCCTTGCCGAGTTCGCAGGACCGGTCGTGAGGATACGCGATGGCCGCAACGAACCCGCCGCCGCCGGCATGTCCATCCTCGCCGGCGACCAGCTCGCCGTCTCCAGCCGCCGCGCGGCGCGCTTCCGCACGGATGTGGGCCTCTCCGGCATGCTGCAGGCGGGGACTGCCCTCACGATCGAACACCGCGAGGACGGCCGCTCCAGGGCCTTGATCACCCGCGGGACCGGCTATTTCGAGATTGCCCGTCACCCCGCCCCCCTGACGATCGCCACC
>JAHFOZ010000602.1 GCA_023261405.1 Planctomycetota bacterium | reverse complement strand
GCCACGGCGCGGGGCTGGTCCTTGTAGAGGTCGCGATACTTCTGGGGGACGTAGAGCGGGCCGTGCGCGGCCGCGGTGGCGAGATAGGTGAAGAAGGGCTTCCCGGACGCGGCCTGCGTCTTCATCCACTTCATCGCCTCGCCGAAGAAGACGTCGGTCGTGTACCCCTGGTATTTCTCCCACTTCCCGTTGTGGCGGTAGTGGTCGTCGAAATAATCGTTCTCCCACCAGTCCGGGGCCGACGAGATGTGCGACGACGGGTAGTAGACAGCCTCGTGAAAACCGCGGTCGTGGGGCCGGAAGGGGTGGTTGTCGCCCAGGTGCCATTTCCCGAACTGGCCCGTCCGGTAGCCGGCCGCGGCGAACGCGTCCGCCATCGTGGGGAGCCCGCGGCGGAGGAGCGTCCGGCCGCTCGAGACGTTCATGGCGCCGTTCGCGAGCGCGTCGCGCCCCGTCATAACCTGCCCGCGCGTGGGCGTGCACATGGGCGACGCGTGGAAATCGGTGAGGCGGACCGACTCCGCGTGCAGCGCGTCGAGGTTCGGCGTCCTGAGCACCGGGTTCCCGTGGCAGGAGAAATCGCCGTAGCCCTGATCGTCCGTGATGATGACGATGACGTTGGGCGGCTTCGCCTGCGGCGCGGCGGCCCCCTCGACGCCGCCCGGGGCCAGCAGGAGCAGGACGAGCAGGGTTCGCGCCGGCATGGTCGGCTCAGGCCATCACTCCCGATCCTGACGGTACCCGTAGTTCGACATGTTCCAGCCGGGGAAGTGGCGGTCGTAACCGGGGGATGCGAACTCGTGCGGCCAGAGCTCCAGCGCCACTCCCAGGAGATCCACCTGGGGTCCGTCGCGCTTGTATCCCCAAGTCCAGTCCCCCAGGGCCAGGACGTCGAACCGCGTAAAGGCCTCCTTCTTGCGGTCGTAGACCAGCACGCCGGAGTACTCGGCGTCGTAGCCGTAGGGGAAGGTCCCTTTTTCCTTCTTCAAGGACACGCGGCCCGAGAGACCCAGACGCAGTTCCGCGGGAGACTCCGCCTCCACCGTCAGGTTCAGCGTCCTCGACCGGATCTCCTCCGGCCTCCATTTGGGCTGCACTCAGTAAATGGTATTGAGGAGCGTCAGCCGGACCATGCGGTCGGCCACCGCGTCCGGAACCGGGAAGCTCTGGCCCGTCCGGGGTTCGCGCGGCAGGATCGACTTCCACTGCTCCTGTGTGAACCACAGGAAGACGCGGCCGGGTTCCGGGTCTACGAAGGTGTGCCAATTGACGTCGTCCTTGCCCAGTTCCTGGCAGTCGCGGTACTCCTTCAGCCGCTTCAGCCGGCCGTCCGCCCCGCGCTCGAGGGGCCGGTTGTAACCCTTCAAGATGATGCTCCCCGCGGGGCGCTTGGGGAACGCAGGATCCATCTCCGTGAGGTCCTCGACCGGGACGGCCCCGGGCCGCCGGTCCTCCTCGGGAAGCGCCAGCCACCTCTGGAGGGCCTTCTGGGGGTCGCACACGCTCCGTCCCCCGCAGCTCGAGCGGCGGGCGTCGGCGCAGAGGACCTTGCCGCCCGGGGTCACGCCGTGGGCCGCTCCGGTGATCCAGGCGTAGTCCCCGGAGAAGGACTTCCAGAACGCCCCTTCGGCGTCCTTGCACTGGCCGTGGACGGTGATGACCACGGGGACGAAATGCTTCTTGAGGAGGGCGACGCGCTCCGGCGTCCAGTTCGACCGCGCACGGGTCGACGTGCCGACCCCTCAGGTCAGCCCGATCGGATTTCCGTTGGCCGCCCAGATGAAGAGCGGCTTCCCCTCGGCCGCGGCCTTCTTGCGCCCTTCCCAGAGGCTCGTCGTCCACTCGATCTCGTCCCAGCGGGCCTCGCCCGCCGAGGCCTTGACGAGCGCGAAGGTTTCGTCGAACGCGTCGGGCCGGAGCGGGCCGGGGGCCTGTGCGGCGACCAGCAGGATCGTCGCCATCCATCTCATCGCGATGTTCCTCTCACGCCGGAGCCCGGGCCCGCCCTGTCGGCGGCCCCGAGGGCCCGACGCTTCGCACCGGTCCGCTCACACGGGCTCTGCCGACCCCGCCTACCTGTTCATACCCCGGCCCTCCCGGCGCGAGTCTCAGGGGAGGGGAATTACCACTCAATTGTATAACAGTCATTAATTTCCGGGGTTGTCCCGCAGGCGGGCGACCCTCCCCTACGGCTGGAGGTCCGCGTAGCTCACGAGCGTGATGCCGCGTTCCTTGATCGCCGCCTTCACCTTCTCGCTCGTGAAGACGCGGAGCACGCCCGCGCGGTCCTCCGCCACGTTCGTGTAGCCGATATGGGAGAAGGCGCGCACCTCGGGGGAGTCCGCGGCCGGGTGCTCCACGAAGAGCCAGGTCCCCGGCTGCAGCTTCGCGAGGATCTCGAGGAAGTTCTTCTCCTTCTCCTCGGCGGAGAGCTTGTTCCCGCCCCAGCCGGTCACGCGCCCCAGGCCCTTCCCCTCGAGCGGGAGCTTGTACTCCTCCGCGAGCTTCTGGACCACGGCGCGGAGTTCCGGGGTGGCGACGGCGGTCCCCATGTGGGCGGACAGGTGGGAGAGCCCGGGCAGGTGCTTCCTCGCGAGCTCGATCTGCGCGCGGAGCTCGGCCTCGACCTCTTCGACCTTCGGCTTCGCCTCC
>JAHFOZ010000195.1 GCA_023261405.1 Planctomycetota bacterium | reverse complement strand
TCACGTACCGCCCCACCGAGGAGCTCGCGAGAGGGTTCGCCCCGGTTGCCACGCTGAGGCCATTCTGTTTGATCTCGGCCCCTGAGGAATCCCACGTGAAGGAAACGGCGTTGTGCTGGGCGGCGTTCCAGGTGAGCGGCGCGCTGGCCACCTGGACCCCCGCCTCCCCGAACGTGAGGGAATTGTCGGGGTTCCTCCGGAATTCCTGGGCCACCGCCGTCGCCGCCGTCTGCCTCGTCGAGAGCAGCTCCGCAGGATTCCCCGTGATCGTCCCCGTCGAGGGCTTGTAGTGGGTCACGAGGGTCCCCTGAGTCGCCGGGAACGCCCGCGCCGTGGACGGGAGGGGCGTGGAGAGCGCGCTCGTCGAGGCGAAGTTGATGCCGAATCCCACAAATCCGCCTCCCGCCGCGGTGAAGATCGGGAACGTGCTGCCCGACGGGGCCATCGTGTTGAGCTGCTCCTCGTCTTGCCCCATGAACTCCATCCGCCAGGCGGAGACGAGCGCCGGATCCTCCAGGTAGTTGGCCGGCGTCGTCCCGGGCGGGACCCGCCGGTTCTCGATGTTCGTCAGCTGGTTCTTCTTGTTGTAGGTCAGGATCTGCTTCGTGCCGTTGACGTAGGATACGCTCGCGCGGTTGCCCGCCGGATCGTACGAGTACCGGGCCCACTCCTCGCCGCCGCGGAAGACCTGGAAGAGTTCATTCCGCGAGGTCCATGTATAAGAAATCTCCTGGGTCGTGGCTGCCATCCGCAGCACCTTGACGCCCGTCCGGTTGCCCGCGACGTCATAGCTCCACTCCAGAGACGAGCCGTCCGGGTTGGCCTGGGACGCCAGGCGGCCGCGGCCGTCCAGCGTGAAGGCGGTCGTCTCGGGCGACCCGCCCCCGGCCGGATGGATCGCGAAGCTCGCCCTCTGGCCGCCCGCAAAATAGGTAAACCTCTGCTTCGAGAGGTCCGGGAACTGTTTCTCGGTGAGGAGGTTCAGCGCGTTGTACAGAAAGCCCGTCGTCCGGTTGAGCGCGTCCTTCCGCGTCGCCAGATTCCCCTGGAAGTCGTACGTGAACGTCTCGCTCTCTCCCATCGGCCTTGTCCGCGTCAGGAGTTCGCCCCGCACGCTGTAGGAGAACTCCGTCAGCCGACTGAGGGCGTCGAACTGCTTGACCTTGCGCCCGAGTTCGTCAAATTCGAACCGCGTGACCGTCGTGAACTGCGTCTCGTCGGCCGGGGCCGGCTGCTGGACCTCAAGGAGCTCTCCCGTCGGCGCGTAGACGAACTTCGTCTTGATCCCCGACTCGTCTTCCTCCTCGACCCTCCGTCCGAGCCCGTCGTATTCGGTCTTGCGGACGGTGAAATCGGGATACGTGATCTGGGTCTGCTGCCCGCGAGAATTGTAGTCATAGGTGGTGAAGCGGACAGGGCTGAACGCCAGTTCAATCGTTCTCGAAAGCTGACCGGTGTCCAAATAGAGGAAATTCGTCTGAATCCCCAATGAATCCCTCTGGGAGGTCTTCCGACCCGCCTTGTCGAAGGTATACACGAAGGACGAACCCCGCTCATCGGTCGTGCTCACCGCCCGGCCGGCAGGATCAAAGGCCGTCTCCCGGAAACTGCCGTCCGGGTTCACGACCTTCGCGGGCCGGCTGAGCTTGTCATAGACGGTCGTCGTCACGTGGCCGTTCCGGTCCTGGAACGTGGTCCGATTACCCTCCTCGTCGTACCCGAACTCCTCGGTGGGGATCACAGCCTGGACGCCAACCTGAATCGAGGGATACTCGATCCGCTCCATGAGGCCGCGAAGGTTGTAGACATACCGGGTCATGTTCCCGTTCTTGTCGGTCGTCGTCTCCTGCTGCCCGATTGCGGTATAGGTCGTGAACGTGGAATGGTTGAGGGGGTCCTTCACCTCCATCACCCGGCCGTTGGCGTCGTAGACCATAGTCGACGTGGCGTAGGGCTGGAAGCTGCCTCCCCCGTCCTTCTTCCAGATCGTTTCGGTCAGCCGGCGGCCGTTCCGGTCATACGTGAAGGTGCTCTTGCGGAGGGGGACACTCGCGGACGAAACCACCCTCTGTTCGACGATTTGGCTCCCGAACGATGGGGGGAGGCCACCCACGTCCCGGTACTCGAAGATCGTCCGCGTCCCGAACGGATCGATGCTCGCTGTCTGCCTTCCCAAGCCATCATACTCGAACGTCACCCGGTCGACGGAGAAGAGGTTCCAGGTGGCGGTCAGATTACCCTCCGGATCGTACTCGTTGGTCCGCGCCCCCACTCCCCCGGGCGGGCTGAACTGAAGGAGTTGGCCGCGCGAATTGTAGGCGTAGTGCGTGTCCACATTGAAAAGACCGATGGGATCGGTCCGCTTGGTGAGGTTGCCTGCGGGATCGTACTCGGAGCGGACCTCGTTCCCCAGTTCGTCCCGCACGAGCGTCTGGTTTCCCGCCGCGTCGTACTCGAAGAAGCGCGTGTGGCCGAGCGCGTTCGTCTGGGCGACGACGTCGCCGTCATCGTTGTACACGTAGATCGTCAGGTTGCCTCTCCGGTCGGTCACGACCTCCTGCCGGCCGGGGACATCGTGAGCAAAATCGATCCGGTTCCCGGCCGCGTCCGTGTGGGAGATGAGCCGCCCCTCGGCGCTGTACTCGTTCCGGACGGCCCGGACGCCCCGGGGGTCAAGAATGTCCCGCAGTTTGCCCTGGGCGTTGTAGAGATACCGCGTCCGGTTCGACTCGCGGTCGAGCGAGGCCGAGAGCGTTCCGCCGCCCGCCGGATACTCGTAGACAACTGCATTTCCATCGGGGTCGACAAGCCTTTCGATGCGGCCAGATCCAGCGCGGACGATGTCGATCTTCTCGCCCATCGAGTGCTCGATCTTCGAGTCGCTGATCGTGAGCGCGTTGCCGTTAGGCTCCTGGATGCGGACGAGACGGCCGCCGCTCTGCATGGCGTACTCGTACGCCACGCCTCTCTGATCGGAGACCACGAATCCAGGCGGCCGGTAGGGCGTGAAGTCGAAGTAGTAGACATCGAACTTCGTGGGCACGGGCACATCCACCCCCTGGAATCCCGTGCAGAGCTCGGTCTCGGTGGGGATCGCGATCAGGTCCTGGCTCCCCGTGGAGCGGAGCTTCCACCCCGGGACCGTCGCCTCGCCGACATAGTTCGGGGTTCGGTCCCTGGAGAAGATGGGGCAAAGCCCCAGCGCTTCCGTTGCGGCATTGAGATCGTCGAAGGCACCGGTGGGCTTGAACTGGAAGGAGGCGCGGCGGTTGTCGGGCAGGGTGACCATGACGTCGTGGTTGGAGCGCTCTTTCACGTTGCCCGCGACCACGTCGAGGCGCCACCCGAGGCCGAAGTCCTTGCCGGTCCCGAGCCGCGTGTCGTAGGTCCGGTTCACCGTGATGGGGATCCCGTGGAGCGGGACCGCCAGGTCCGTGAAGGTCAGCGTGAAGATGCCGACCTTCTGCTCGCCCACGACCGTGACGTCCAGCTCCGCGACGACCGTCTGATCGGACGCGTCCGACGCGGTGATGCGGATCGTGTAGAAGTCGTTCTCGAGGAGAGTGGGATCGAGGGTCCCCACAGGGGCATTGGTCACGGAGCTCGATCCGCTGCCCAGGATCGGCCCGTCGGACTCGCCCTGGCGGATGAGCTTGACGGTGAAGCTCGTGAGGTTCAAGTCGCTGATCGTGGCCATGATCGGGGTCAGGCCCTTGATCTCGGCGAATTCCCCGGGGCTTGCGATCTCGATCACGGGCGCCGGGTCCGGCGCGGTCACGGTCAGGAGCCTGCTTCCGGAGACCCCGGAGCAGGAGGCGGTGATGGTCGCGGTGCCCTGGGTCACGCCTGTCGCCACTCCGGCGGGCGACACCGTGGCGACGGCCGGATTCGACGAGCTCCACTCGACCTCCGCGGTGATGTCGAGCGTCGTTAGGTCGGCGAACGTGCCGGTCGCCGTGAACTGGAGCGTGCTTGCCTTGGGGACCGAGGCGGGCGACGGCGTCAAGGAGATCGAGGCGAGAGGCGGGAGGACCCGGAGGGACGACACGCCGCTCACGCCCTGCAAGGTGGCCGATATGCTGACGGTCCCCTGCGCGATGCCGGTCGCAACGCCCGAGGAGGTGACCGTCGCAAGGGCTGTGTTTGACGATGCCCAGGTGGCGAAGGAGGTGATGTTGGACGCCGAGTTGTCCGAGAAGGTGGCGGTGGCGACGAACGCGTGCATCGAGCCGATCTGGACGCACGCCTGGGCGGGCGTCACGTCGATCTTGACCGGGATCACCTCGAAGATCGCTGCGTTGGTCGTGCGGATGATCGCGCCAAACTTGGCGCTCACCTGGACTTCACCCACGATGCCCTGCGCCGCGAGGAGTCCGGCGGTGGCTCCGAACGTCTGGATCGTCGCGAGCCGGTCGTCGCTCGTTGACCACTGGACGGAACTCGTGATGTCATCCGTCGTTCCGTCATCGAAGTGGCCGGTCGCGGTGTACTGACGGGTCTGGAACGTGCCGATCAAGTCGTCTGCGGGGGTGACCGTGATCGAGGTGAGGCTCGCATCCCTGATGAGGAACTGCACCGGACCCGACGACGCCGCACCGGACGTGGCCGTCACGTACCCGGTTCCAAATTGGTGCGCGCTCAGGAGCCCGGTCGAAGTGATCGTCAGGACAACTGCAGTCGCGGACCAGGTCGTGGAGGCCGAGACGTCCACTTCCGACCCGTCGTTATAGAACGCGAAGGCCGAAAGCTGGCGGCTGGTGCCGACGACGATCACCCGGCTGTCCGGACGGATGATGATCCCTTCGATGACCTTGGCGATGACCGTGAGTATGCGGGCCCCTGTTTTCCCGCCTTGCGCAGCGGTGATGAAGATCGCGCCTGGCGCGACCGCGGTCACCAGTCCTGTGGAATTTACCGTGGCGACGGCCGGATTGGTACTGCCCCAGGAGGCCGTCAGGGTGAAGTCCTCCTCCGTGCCGTCGTTGAAGATGCCGAAGGCCTGGAATTGATGCGACTGGCCGACGACCAGCCTGCCGCTGTTCGCCGTGATCGTGGCCCGGACCGAAATCGAATTGAGCACCCGCGCGTTCACCAGAAGCTCGGTCGAAGAGGAGACCAGTCCGCTCGTGGCGGTGATCGTGGTGGTCCCAGCCGAGAGGGTCGTGGCCAGCCCATGCGCGTCGATGGTCGCCACCGCCGTGTTCGAGGAGGTCCAGATCACGTCATCCGTCACGTCCTCCGAGGTGCAGTCAATGAAGAACCCGGTCGCCAGGTACTGGCGTTTCTGGCCTGCGAACCTGGGCCCGTCGAAGAGCGGGTCGAGCTTGATCTCGACGATGGTGCGGGGGAGGACGATGAAGGTGCCGGAGGAGGTCAAGCTGTCCGCGCTCGTCGCCCTGATCGTCGCGGTCCCTGCGCTTTCCGCCGTCGCGACGCCGCGCGTCGTAATTGAGACGACGGCCGGATTGCTCGAGGTCCATGTGACCTCGTTTGTGAGATTCTGGGTCGAGCCGTCGGTGGCCTCTCCCAAGGCGGTGTAGGGGTAGGTCGAGCCCTCGAAGAGCCGCGCGAACTCAGGGGCGACCTGGAGGGACAGGACCCGCGCCAGGACGACCGTGACCCTCACGGTGTCCGCCACCCCGTCCTTCACTGCCGCGATCACGCTCTCGCCTGGAGAAATGGCCGTCACGAACCCGGCCGAGTTGACCGTGGCCACCGAGAGGTCGGAGGAGGTCCAGGCCGCCGTCCCGGTCACGACCTGGGTCGAGCTGTCGCTCAGGGTCGCGGTCGCCACAAGCTGCAGCATCTCCCCCGAGCCGAGGGTGGGGTCCTCGGGAGAGATCTCGACCGCGGTGATCGTGGGTGCGGCAAGGAGGAGGGCTTGGCCCGGGCCCGCGACGCCGGCGCTGCTCGCCAGGAGGTGGGGGGTCGTGGGCGAGCCGTTCGGGCCGCATGCGGCGTGCGCCGCGGCGGCCTGGGTCGCCACGGACTGGAGGTCCGCCTTGCTCTGGCTCTTGGGCACCGTGACGGTAGAGCAGCAGGTGGTGGAATTCCCGGAGCTGTCGGTCGCGGTGACGACGATCAGGTAGACGCGACCGTCGGCGTCGCCCTTCCGCTCGGGGCGGAGCTGGACCCGGAATTGCCCCGGCGCGGTCTGGGTGATGACCGCATCCGCGTGGGTCGTGCCGTCCCCGGTCTGGGCCTCGTCGGGCTCGTCGCTGTAGACCTTGACCGTCACCGCGGGGGAGGGGTCGCAGTCGCTGACCGTGAGCGAGAATCCGACATCGAGGAGTTTCTTGTGGTCCGGGGGCCAGAGACTCGCGGTCGCGACGCTACAGACCACCGCGGGGGGCATGGTGTCCTGGATCGTCACGGTCGTGGGGCAGACGACCGGGTCCGCCTGCCCGTCGCTGACGCGGACGATGACCTGGGTGGCCCCGATCGGATAGCTGCGGGTGAAGGGGACGTCGGCGCCGGAAGGCACGGTGTCCGTCTGGACGATGTTCCCGCCGACTTCCCAGGTCACGACGAGGGAATCGCCATCCGGGTCCTCGACGTGGGCGAGCAGGGTGGCGGACGTCCCCGTGGGGGAGGTGCATTCCTTCTCCACCGGGGGGCAGGTGATCGTGGGCGGCTGGTTTCCGCGGATCGTGACTGTCGTCTCGCAGGTCGCCACGGCCCTGCCGTCCTTGACCGTGAGGGTGACGGGATGGACGCCGCCTTTATATAGGTAGGTGAAGCTCACGACCCCGGTGGTCGGCATCTGGCCGGTGGCGATGGTGTCGACCCGCTCGGCCGGCCCGCCGTCGACGTTCCACTCGATCGTCAGCCGGTTGCAGTCCGGGTCGCTGACGGTCGCCGTGAGGGTGACGGGGGTCCCCCCGGGAACGGGGTCCTCGATCACGACCGGGTCGGGGCAAGTGGTCGTGGGCGGGCGGTTGATGCCCGCGAGGCGCTCACCCTTGACGATGATCGCGCCGATGCCGAGTACGCCGACCTGGATGGGACCTGCTTCGATCGCGCCGCTCTGGATGTTGAATCGATAGAAGTTCGAACGGCTATTCGCCCCGCCGGCCCAGAAGGAGGTCCCGTTCGGGTCGAGGCCCAGGGGGAACCACGAGTCTTCGCCGGGTACATCGTAAGTCTGGACCACGTTCCCGACGCCGTCGAGGCGCTTGATGTTGTGGCTCTGGGCAACGAGGAGCCCGCCCCGTCCGTCACCGGGGGGCAGCAGCCTGAGCGCGAAGGAACGGTCGGGAACGCTGGGGCCGCCGTCCGGGAGGAGCGAGAAGTCCGAAAGCTGCTTCTTGGCCACGATGTCGTAGCGCATGACCCGACGGCCTTCGGAGGTGTAGAAAAGGGTCCGCTGGTCCGAGGCGAGCTCGATCCAGTCGGAGCCGATGTTCTCTATGGCGACGTCGTACGTCTCGAGAAGCGCTCCCGCTGCGTTGTAGCGCGAGACATCGTTGGAGCCTCCGCCGTGAGAGGTGTGGAAGACGCTTCCCACGAGAAAGTCGCCGTTGTCCATAAATACAATCGATTCGCAGAGGCCGGCGAGGTCCACCTTCGTGTCGAGCTTATTCAGGATAGCATGGGGATGGACCTTGGAGTGCTTGACGATTTTGTCATGCGTGAATGTGGTCACATGGAGATGGCCGTCCTTGTCGAAGGCCATGCCGGTCAGCGTGTCGCCGATCGTGCCCACGCCGTCGGGGAGATCGTCCAGGATCGTCTCCTTGAAGACGCCCGAGTTGGAGTAGACGTTGACTCCGCCGCCGCGCTGGGTGACGAAGACATCCCCGTCCTGCCAGTCGCTTACCTCCTGGGCAGCCGGGAGGGTGGGGGCCGGGGGCGCGACAAGCCCGGTCCACGCGGGGGGAATGGAGAGGAACGGCAGGGGCTTCGGGGCCGCGGGGATCGGCTCTGCGGCCGCGGCCATTGTCGCCATGATGGGATTACAGTAGAGGAATGACGTCACCGCGAGCAGGAGACAGACGCTCCGCGCGACGCGCTTGGATATTCTCACGACCGGGATCAACCGCATCCGTTCCTCCGCTGCAGTCTATGAATCGATCTTGAGGGATTCCAGGACCTTCTCGAACGTGCCCCGGAGATTCGAGAATCCAGACTCCGGCGCCATGGCGCTCAGGATGATCGCCCTTCCGGGGCGGATGTGGACGACTTGTGTGATCCGGATTTTTCCGTTGGCGCTCTTCATCTCATAGACCACCTTCCCCACGGAGCGCCCGCCGATCTGGGTCTGGCCCGGCTCCTCGATCAGGGTCTTTTCCGGGCCGAGGAGATGCTGGCGAATGTAGGCCGCGGGGTCCGGAGCGGCGCCGGCGGCGAGGGTCCGCTTGACGACGGAGATGAGGGGGCGGGCCAGCGTGGTCGGATCGGGATCGCCCGAAGGCTCCATCTTCACGACGAGCCCCTCGTAGGGTTCGGTCTCCTCCACCCGGGCCCCCAGAGCCAGCTTCCATTCCTTCGGGCCTTCGACCGAAAAGCCGAGATCGCGATTGACGTACCGCTGTCCGTCGAGCTTTTCCTGGTAGACGCGCGCGACGCGGGTGGCGGGCCCTCGTTTATCCCGGGAAGCTTCTGGAGATTCCCCGCTCGCCCGCCAAGCCGCAAGAGCCCCAAGGAGGATGATGCCAAGCGCCCCGATGAGGAGCAGCAGGACCCGACCCTGGGCCGCATGGGGTCGATGAGAAGAGAAGAAAAAGCCGGTGTGCGAACGTCGCATCGACCGACCGAGGTCCATCACGCCCCACCCAAGAAGTCCGACTCGAAGACTGCTTCCCTGCACCCACAGCTGGCCCCGGTCGAATCGCGGTCAAGGCCCCGCACCCCGCGGGCCCCGACAACCCAGGGATTATACACACCGGACGGATGAACTATGGTCCGCCGTGCAAGTTTTTATAACCCTCCCTCTGAGGGTCGCCCGGCCTCTCTGTCGACCGCCAACTCACCTGCCCGCAGCCCATATGGGCAACATGGGGGAAACACCGTGAGTGGCCACCCCAAAGCCCTTTGCCCCCGGGCGGGAGGTCCGGCGGAAGTGCGGACTGCATCATGCATGGGTCGCCAGACTTCCCGGATCGACGCGTTGCGTAGAAACGAAGGGTCCCAAGATTCTCCTTGACGGAGGTTACCCACTTTCCGCACTTC
>JAHFOZ010000194.1 GCA_023261405.1 Planctomycetota bacterium | reverse complement strand
CGGGCGTCGTTCTGGAGCTTCCAGTGGGACAAGGGCAAGATCCTCCCCTCCCGCGGCACCGAGGCGGCCCGCCTCTCGATCGTGCACCTGAGCGAGGACGGCCGCGGCGGCGGCCACCCGAGCACCGTGCTCGGCTACTACGACGCGCCGTCCCTGATTCCCCAGGTCCATGAGTTGGACGTCTGGCTGAACACCAAGGACGCCATCGGCTTCAACACGGCATCGCTCGCGCCCGTCGCCAACTACAATCGCAAGGGCCGCTCGATGGCCTTCACCGGGCCCGCGATCGCCGTGGATTACCTGGACGTCGAAGGTCCGATCCACGACTCCTGGCCGCCCGCGAGCCACCGCGCGCTCTTCGGCAACCTGCCCATCGTCGAGTTCAAGGGCGCCCGCCCGCCCCGCCGGAGCCTCCTCAAGCAGGGGATCGTCCACGTCACCAACCGGCCCGATCCGGCGCCGGGCGTCTGGAGCGTCGAGAGCAAGGAGCCGCTCGCGGACGCCGACCGCCTGCTCGCCGCGTTCCTGCCGAGGGCGTTTCGGAGGCCGGTCGAGGCCGAGGTTCGCCGCTCCTACGTCGCTCGGGTGGACGAGCGCCTCAAGGCCGGCGATTGCTTCGAACTGGCGATGCGCTCGGCCTACCGCGCGGCGCTCTGCTCGCCCGACTTTCTCTATCACGTCGAGCCCACGGGCAAGCTCGATGCCCCCGCGCTCGCGTGCAGGCTGTCGTACTTCCTCTGGAACTCGATGCCCGACCCGGCACTCCTCGAGGCGAAGTCGCTCGACGCCCAGGTCGAGCGGATGCTGACGGATCCGAAGTCGAAGCGCTTCACCGAGAACTTCCTCGACCAGTGGCTGCGCCTGCGGCAGATCGCCGCGAACGATCCGGACCCGAAGCTCTACCCGGAATTCAGCCCCTACCTGCAGGACTCGATGGTGGCGGAGACCCGGGCCTACTTCCGCGAGTTGATCGACCGGAACCTCGTCGCGAGCCATCTCGTCCGCTCGGACTTCGCGATGCTCAACGGAAAGCTGGCGGTCCACTACTGCATCCCGGGCGTACAAGGAGCGTCGATCCGCCGCGTGCCGCTGCCGCCCGACTGTCCGCGCGGGGCGTTTCTGACCCAGGCGTCCATCCTCAAGATCACCGCGAACGGCACGACGACGTCCCCCGTGCCGCGCGGCGCCTTCGTCATGGATCGCCTCATGGGGCACCCGCCCGAGCCGCCGCCCTCCGACGTCCCCGCGGTGGAGCCCGACGTCCGCGGCACGACGACGATCCGCGAACAGCTCGAGAAGCACCGCGCCTCGCCCGCCTGCGCCTCCTGCCACGCGTCGATCGATCCGCCGGGGTTTGCGCTCGAGGTCTTCGACGTCATCGGCGGGTGCCGGGACCGCTACCGCTCGATCGGCGGCGGCGATCCCGCCCCGCGCGGTTCCATCGATCCGATCATCGGCATCGGCTTCAAGCTGGGGCCCCGGGTTGACGCGTCGGGCGCGACGGCCGACGGCCGGACTTTCGCAGGCATCGCCGAGTTCCAGGCGCTCCTCGCGGCGGACTCGACGCGGCTCCTCAGGAACGTGGCCGAGCAGCTCGCCCGCTACGCGATCGGGCGGGACGTCGCGTTCGCCGACCGCGACGCGATCGACGGCATCGTCGAGCGCACGCGCAAGCAGGGCGGAGGCCTCCGCACCCTGGTCCACGAGCTGGTCCGGGGCGAACTCTTCGGGACTCACTGATGATTCTGCCCCTCCTCGTCCTGCTGGCCGCCGCCCCCGAGAACCTCACCCACCGCGTGACGGGCCTGTTTTCGCGCGAGCGGGAGGCCGACCTGCGCGAGGCGGTGAAGCGCCTGCCGGAGGTCGAACTGCTCGCCGTGGACTTCGACCGCGGCGAGGCTACGTTCTCCTTCGATCCGGCGAAGCTCTTCAAGGGGGTGAAGGAGAAGGACCGCGCGGATCGATTCGACCAGCTCCTGAAGCAGGCATCCTCGCATACGTTCGGGATCCGCCCGCCCTGCGCCGTGCCGTGGGAGAACCTGAAGCTCGTGGAGATCCCGGTGGCCGGCCTGGACTGCAAAGGCTGCGAGCTCGCCGCCTACGAGTCCATCTCAAAGATCGACGGCGTGGAGCAGGCGACCGCCAGTTTCAAGGCCGGCCGCGTGACCGCGCGCATCGATCCCACAAAGCCCTCCCGCGACGCGCTGATCGAGGCGCTGAAGAAGCGCAATGTGACGATCAAGGCTCCGTAGTGCGCGGGTTCGTATCGTTGCGCACAGCTTATGGCCGGTAGCGGGTAGCTGGGCGGCCTACAAGCCCTCGGCTGTGCGAGCCGCTACCGGAAGGGGCTGCGGCATCCGAAGCAGCGGCACACCAACCCCGTCATGGTGTTGTACGCCGCCCCTTCAAGCCGCCCCCTGAGCCCCCCTTCCGGCCAGGATCCGCGTTCGCAGCGTCCGGAAGAGCGGTCCTGGCGCCTGGCCAGGCCCTGCTTCATCCCGATCCTCCACCGGCTCAAGCCCGGGTCGCGGCACCCGAGGATCTGGTGGAACGCAACGTCGACCTCGTGAAGCGATCCCGGGTCCAGGTCCTCGGGACGGAGACGAAGCATCCAATCCCCCTGGATGCGGACCCGGTGGACCCACATCTCGGCCGCGGCCACGCCCGCCTGGGCGCGGATCCCGGGCTGGCGCCTCAGGAGTTCAAGCAGGCGCGCAGCCTCCTCCTGGGGGAACTCCCCCATCTCATTGAGCCTCACCCACAGGAAGGCTTCGAGCGTCCAGATCAGCGCCGTCGGCTCATCCGGTGCGAGCTTCTTCACTCCCCGGATCGCCTTCTCGGCGGGTTCCTTGAAAAGAGTTGCGCCGGTCATGCCATACGCCTCGAGGACCGCGCAGGCCGCCACCGCGTTCGCCGCCGGATCCTTCCGCGTGAAGACGCCCTCCTCATCCTGGCGCGCGAGCAGCCACAGGAGACCTTTCTTGACGGCCTCCCCATAATTGAGGCCGTCATACGTGTCCATCGAGAGATGCGAATACCCCGCGTTCATGAACGCCAAGACGACCAGCCCCGTCAGTTCCACGTCGCCGGGCTCGCGGACAGGGCGCTCGAGGATTCCAAGCAGCAGGCGGCTCCGGGCCACGACCTCAGAATCCGTCCCCTCCGCCGCCGCACGAAGAAGCGGGACCGCCGGCGCGCCGATGTCCCGAAGTGCCTTCTGCGCGCGATCGCGCGCGTCGATGTCCTCCGAGCCCAGGAGTTCGATGAGGTGGGGCACCTGCTTCAGGTCCCCGGGGGCGGCGGGCGGCGGGAGGGCACAGCGGCAGGCGTCGGGCTCGCTGCCCCAGGAGCCGTCGTGAAGCTGGTGCCGCGCCAGGAACCGGAGGGCTGCGGACGACACGCCCTCCTGCGCCTCCTCCTGGGCGAGCAGCATTAGAATGAAGGCGATCTTCATGGAGCCTGTGAACGCGCGGGCCGCAAGAAGGTTCGGCCGTAAGGGGCAGCGGGTGGTGCGCGAGGGCATTGGGGCGAGCGCCGACGCTCCCGTTGGCCTCCGCTTGCCTGCGCTTCATGAGAGAAGCATGATTGCGCAAGTGGCCACGCTCACGCCCGGACCCCAAGTCCGGATCATCTCCCATTGCGAAGTCTTCCTCGAACCTGGCATCCACTTGGTCGACGAAACGGTTGTCTTCGTGGCCACCTCGAAATATTTTGTTGAGAAATACTTCCAAAGAGTCCGGATCGAGCCCGGCACATGGTGGCGAGTAGAGTGTGGTCGCCTCGACGATATCGAAGGCACCGTAGCGGGCTCGGTACTCTATTCGCGAGCGGGAAGGGTGCTCAAGACCTCGCCCGTCAAGCAAGGATACCGGGCTGCGATTGTACGCAACCAAGCGTGGGCGGATCGATACCTGGCGATGTTGAAAAAGGCTCGTCGTGAGGGTCAACCCAGAGAGGAAATCGAAAACCTGGAGCGCACCCTCCAGAGCTTCCGTTGGCGCCTCAGAGGCCATTCCCTATAGCGCGCTTTCTCGCGCATGGCGATGGCCTGACCCGAAGATCACCTTTCAGGGCCACCCGGCGAAATAGTCAACGAGGTTGTACGGGTGATCCATGTGGGGCGCGGCGGTCGTGCCGTCGTAGCCCCGCAGGCGGAACTCGCCCTTGTCCGCCTTCGAGGCGAGGCGCATCCCCCGAGCGTTCTTATCATCCGCCTTCTGAGCGGATCCGTCGTGCCCCCCAGGCCAACGGGTCCCGAGCTTGCGGGGCGAAGTACCGGGCTGGCAATAGCAACGCGACCCGAAACGTCCTCATCACGGTTTGCGGCCCTACTTCTTCTCGAGCTGGCGCTTGAGGAGCTCGACCTCGAGCTTGAGCTTCTCGATCTCGAGCTTCGTGAGCTCCTCCGGGCGCTTCTCGCCGCCGCCGCCAAGCCCGAACATCGAGTAGGGATTCGTGACGGAGACGACGTCCAGGAGCGCCCCATCCTTGTCGGTCTTGAACGTCACGCTGGTGCCCGTCGCTTCGAGGGCCCACCCGTCGGCGGTCTTCTCCAGCCGGGAAGCCCCTCCCCCTCCCATCATCATGACCGTCATGTTCTGGCTGACGCCCGCCGAATAGAGATCCATGAACACGAGGGCGAAGTCCACCGCCGCGTTCTCGTCGGCCAGGACGATCTTCTGCGTCCGGATCAGGGTCCGGATCGAAACCGGGCAGTAGATCCCCTTCACCAGGATGCGATGGAAGCCGTCCTCGAACTTTCGGACGGCGAAGAGGCTCCGAGGGGCCTGCATGCCCATGATCGCCGCCGCCCCGCCCGCCACCGGCGCACCTGCGGACGCCTCGTAGAACCGGATATCCGGGAACCACTTGGCGGGCCCCTTCACCTTGGAAGGCTCGAGGGCCGCGCCTTCATCCAGGTGCTCCTTGATGTACTGCTTGAGCTTCTCGGCGCCTCCCCATTCGATCTTCTCGATCGCCTGGGCGGCGAGCGCCTTGACCTCGGCATCGGAGCTCGAGGTCGCCTTCCGGAGCGCCTCGAGCGCCGGTCGGCCGATGCGGACCAGATCGGCGACGGCCTTGTCCCGCTCTTCCTTTCCCGGGTCGCCGAGGGTCTGGATGAGCTTCTGCACCTGCTCGGGATCCTGGCTTGCGAGGGCGAGGCCGATCGCGAGAAAGGCTGCCGCCGGGGTCATCACCATAAGGATCTCCTCGGGAGTATTATAGAGCGGATTCTCCTCTCCCACCAAAGCCCGTCTCCCGCTCAGCGGACCCGGCCGCGGGCGGCGACCTTCCAGGCGCCCTCCACCCTGCCGTCGCGGCCGTAGTGGATCTCGTCGTGCATGTTCACGGTCGTGCAGACGTGGCTGGGGATCACCCAGACCTTCTCGCCCACCCTGGGCGCCGCGCCCTGCAGCGTGACGTAGCCGTGCTCCTCGTTCATCTTCGACATCGACCACGGACGCCCCACGAAATGGCCGTGGGTGCCGGGGCCCTTCGTGACGTCGTTCGAGAAGGTCTTCGAGCCGCCGTCGATCACCGCCTGGCCCGGCACGGCCGTGCTCACCACGGTGACGAGCACGCGGAGGGCGCAGTCGGCCTCGACCGCGCATCGCGCCTCCATGCTCGAGGCGTCGTAGAACACGTAGGTCCCGGGGCGGATCTCCGTGGTCCGCGGGATGAGCGGGGTCTTCCCCGCGCCCGGGGTCGATCCGCCCGAGAGGACCTTCGTCTCGAATCCCGCCGCCTTGAGCGCGGCGATGTGGGCGTCGATCCGCGCGCGGGCCTTCGCGAAACCATCCTCGTCGAGCCACGAGGGCCAGTAGAAGATCCCGCGAAAGTCGGAGCAGGCCTGCGCGACGCGGACGAGATCCTCGGACGTCTGCACCCCGCAGCGACCGACGCCCACCTCCACCTCCACGAGCGCCGGGACGCCCGGCAGGCCGCGCGCTGCCTCGACCGAGTCCAACGCCACCATGACGCGGCGGGTCTTCATGAGATCGCGCACGCGGGCGAGCTTCGAGGCCGGGAGCGGATAGGCGATCAGGACGTCGTCCCCCGGCAGCACTTCCGCCTCCCCCACCTTGGCGACGGTGATCCCGATCGCGCCGGCGGCCAGCTGCATCCGCGCGATCTCGGGGATCTTGTGGGTCTTCGTATGCGGCCGCAGTCCCACGTTCCACGCGCGGCAACGCTCCTGCATCGCGCGAATGTTCCGCTCGAGGACGTCGAGGTCCACGTAGACGGCAGGGGTGTCGAGGTCGAAGGCGTTCATCGGGCCGCGATGCCGTCGAGCGAGCCGGGCGCAGCGCCAGGGGACCGGGCCGGCAGCCTCATGCGCGCACCGTCGCCCTGCCCTTCACGAGGTCCACGACCTCGGTCGCAAGCTTCGTGAGCGCCGCCGCGGTCCCGTCCAGCACCTCCGGGGCATGGGTGAACGAGGCGCCCAGGCCCACCGCCTTCGCGCCCGCGTCGAGATACGCCTTCACGTCCTGCAGCCCCAGCCCGCCCGTGGGGAAGAGTTCGAGAAACGAGAGCGGTGCCAGGAGATGCTTGACGTAGGCGGCCCCGCCGAAATCGGGCACCGGGAAGATCTTGATCGGCCGGCAGCCCGCCTGCCAGGCGCCGTAGATTTCCGCGGGCGTCGCGCAGCCCGGGATGTAAAGGATCTTGTTCTTCTTCGACCACGCGTTCACCGCCGGCGTGAAGACGGGCGAGACCAGGAATTTCGCGCCGTGGGCCACGGCCTTCTTCGCCTCGGCCACCGTAAGGATGGTCCCGGCGCCGATCGTGCCAAGGCCCTGCTTCGTGAACTCCCGGATGAGTTCCGCCGCCGAGGGCGTGGTCCAGGTGATCTCCTGGATCTTCAGGCCGCCGTCCTTCGCGGCGCGCGCCTTCCAGCGCACGGCCTCCGCATTCTTCTCGCGGAGGATGACGACGGTCTTCTCCTCGTACAGCGCGTCGCGGACCCGGTCGGCGCTCATGGTCGGCCCTCGAATCGATCGGTCACCATACCGCCCCTTCCCCCCAAATTCAACGGACCCGCGACGCCGAGCGTCTCCAGATCCAGTAGACCGGGAAGCCCGCCGCGATGATGCCGAGGCCCACGAGCGGCGACCGGTCACCGCTGCTCAGCTTACCCCAGACGATCGCACCCAGCGCGAGCGTCGTCCCCACCACGAACACGAGGGGCACCCAGGGGTATCCGGGCGTCCGGAAGGGACGAGGAACATCCGGCATCTGGCTCCTAAGAACGAAAACCGCCCCGATGGCAAAGACGAGGGCCAGCCACTCCACGAGCACGAAGTAGGAGATCAGCTTGTCGAAGCTTCGGAGCCAGCAGATGAGGGCCATCGCCGCGACGCCCTGCGCGATGATCGAGACGTAAGGAGTGGCCCACCTCGCATGGCACTTCCCAAGGGGCGCGAAGCTCAAGCCGTCGCGCGCGAGAGCAAACGCCACGCGCGACTTGGTGAGGATGACGCCGTTGAGCGACCCGAGGATGCTCGCCAGGACACAGATCCCGACTGCCGTCGCGGCGCCGGGCCCCAGGAGGATCTTCACGATGGCCCGCGGGATGATCTTGTCCTCCGACCGAGCCATCGCATCAACGTCCATGAACGAGAGATAGGCGACATTCGCCCCGACGTAAAGCGCGATCACGGTCAGGATCCCCACGATGATGACCTTCCGGATGCGCCGCTCGGCGGATTCCACCTCGCCCGCCACCAGGGCCACGTACACCCACCCGTTGTAGGTGAACATGACCAGGGCGACGGCCGCCGCGATGCCGACCGGCCCGGTCGCCGAGAGCGGCCTCTCGACGCCCATCGTCCACCGGACTCCGCAGACGAGGATCGTTCCCATCACGAAGAGGAGCGCCGCCACCTTGGCCCCGGTGAAGACGTTCTGGACCGTCGAGCCGGAGCGGACGCCCAGGATGTTGACCGTCGAGAGGACGACCACGCACGTGATGGCGACCGCGGGGACGAACGCGTCGGGCGGCTTGCCGGGAAGAAAACCCGCGAGCGTGTCGCCGAAGGCGGCCCCGAGCGCCCCCATGCCGCTCGGGATGGCCGCGAGCAGGTAGAGCCATCCGAAGACGAAGGCCGCCGGCTCGCCGTAGGCCGCGCGCAGGTAGACGTAGGTCCCGCCGGTCTTCGGCATCATCGATGCCAGCTCGGCAAGCGTAAGGGCCCCGCAGAGGCTGATGACCCCGAACGCGACCCAGAGGGCCAGGATCAGCCTCGGATCCTGGACCTGGAGCGAGATCGAATACGGGGCGCGGAAGATGCCGCTGCCGATGGTCGAGCCCACGAGGATCGCCACCGCGCCCCAGAAGCCGATGGCGCGGCGGAGCTCGCCCGCCGGGGCTACCGGACCCGGCCCCGGGCCGCCACTTTCCACGCGCCCTCCACGCGGCCGCCGCGGCCGTAGTGCACCTCGTCGTGCAGGTTCGTGCAGGTCCCCGCGTGGCCCGGGATCACCCAGACCTTCTCCCCCACACGCGCGGGCGACTGCAGCTTCACGTATCCGTGCTCCTCGTTCATCTTCTCGAGCGTCCAGGGGCGGTCGGGAAAGAGTCCGAAGCCGCCCACGACCTTGGTGGGGTTCTGCGAGAAGGTCTTCGACCCCGCGTCGATCACGCACTGGCCGGGCACCTGGGTGCTCACCACGGTGGCGAGGATGCGGAGCGCGCAGTCCGCGGGCTTCGCCACGCCCAGCGCCACCGAACTCGCGTCGCAGAACACGTAGGTGCCGGGGCGGATCTCGGTGGTCCCCGGGAAGAGCGGGGTGCGGGGCGCATGGGGGGTCGAGCCGCCCGAGACCACGTCCGTCCGGAGCCCCGCCTTCCGGAAGGCCTCCAGGAACTCCCGGTAGATCGCCGCGCCACGCAGGAGCGCCGCTTCGTCCAGCCCCGCCGGGTAGTAGAAGAGCCCGCGCAGATCCGGGCAGGCCCGTGCCACCTCAAGCGCCTGCCCCGCCGTCTGCGCGCCGCAGCGCCCGAAGCCGATGTCGACCTCCACGAGCGCCGGGATCCCCGCGAGTTCGCGCGCGGTCTCCACCGAATCCGCGACCGCCATGACGCGCTTCGTCCGTGCGACCTCGCGCAGGCGCGAGACTTTCGGCCCGAGGAGCGGGTACGCCACCAGGATGTCGTCGCCGGGCATCACCTCGGCCTCACCGACTTTGGCCACGGTGATCCC
>JAHFOZ010000193.1:2768-9211 GCA_023261405.1 Planctomycetota bacterium | reverse complement strand
ATCCGCACCATCCGCTCGACGAAGAACCTGCTGCTCGAGGTCGCGGGGTCCGACCCCACGTCGGGCATGGTCGAGATGGCCGTGAGGGAGCTCGGCGCCGCGCGGGTCGTCTACGGGAGCGACGTGAGCGGCCGGAGCTTCTCCTCGCAGCTTGCGAAGGTCCTGGGCGCCTCGGTCCCCGACGAGGCGAAGGACCTCGCGCTGGGCGGCAACCTCCGCCGCCTGCTCGGGCCTATCCTGGCGGCGAAGGGGCTCGGATGATCGACACGAACGTCAGTCTCTCGCGCTGGCCCTTCCGGCGCCTCGCGGGCGACGAGCCCGCGGAGCTGGTTGCGATGCTTCGCAGGCGTGGCGTGAGCGAGGCCTGGGCGGGAAGCTTCGACGGCCTCCTCCACAAGGACATCGCCGGCGTGAACGCGCGCCTCGCGGAGGACTGCCGCCGCCACGGGGGCGGCCTGCTTCTCCCGTTCGGCTCGGTGAATCCGCGACTGCCCGACTGGGAGGAGGACCTCCGCCGCTGCGCCGAGGACCTCCGGATGCCCGGCGTGCGGCTCCATCCCGGCTACCACGGCTACGCGCTCGACGACCCCGACTTCGCGCGGCTCCTCCGGCAGGCGGCCGGGCGCGGGCTGGTGGTCCAGGTCGCGCTCAAGATGGAGGACGACCGGACGCAGCATCCGCTTGTCCGGGTCCCCACGGTCGACCCGGCGCCGCTGCCCCGGCTCATGGCGGAGATTCCCGGGGCCAGGGTCGAGCTGCTGAACGCCCTCCGCGACGTCAAGGATGATTCCCTGAAGAAGCTCGTGGACGCGGGGGTCTTCGTGGAGATCTCGATGCTGGAGGGGATCGCCGGCCTCGGCCGGCTGGTCGGTCAGATCGGGACCGACCGGCTCCTCTTCGGCTCCCACGCCCCCTTCTTCATCCTCGAGTCCGCCTTCCTGAAGCTCGAGGAGTCCGGCCTCGACCCGGGGAAGCTCCGGGCGGCGTTCGAGGCGAATGCGCGGCGGCTGGTGGGGGGGCGCTGAGTACTGAGCCGGATAAGTTCGGGACCCGGTACCCCCCGCGGGGGCAGCGGGTCCCGAACTCGCGAGTCGAAGTACCGAGAAAGGCCCGGGGCGTGCTGCGCGGATCCTACTTCTTCCTGCCGTTGCCATGGCCGTTGTCGCGGCCGTGGACCGACTTCTGGATGGAGAGGAGGATGTCCGTGTGCTTGTGGAGAATATCGGTGTTCTCCATGAGAATCCCGGTGTTCTTCTCGGCCAGTTCGATCAGCTTCTTCAGCTGCGCTCCTTGCTCCCTCTGGATCTCGACGAATTCCCCTCCCCGCTTCCCGATCACCGCCAGGGCCTTCCGGATGCCCTGGATCGTCTCGTTCATCTGACGCCTGTCATCCGCGGCCTGCTTGCGGTCCTCGATCGCTTCCTTGCGATCCTCAATGGCTTGCTTTCGATCATCGATAGCCTGTTTCCGATCCTCGGCCGCCTGCCGCTCCCATCGATCCGTCCTCCTGTTGGAATCCTCACGCAGGTCGCGGATCTCCCCGAGGGTCAGCTGGATGCCGGCCCAGACTTTCCGGACGAACATGTCGAGGGGCTCTTTCATCAAGCGCAGTTTATTCCTTCGTCCGCGGGGATACAAGGAAGGTTGGGAATGGGTGCGCTGAGGGAAAGCACCCGCGTCCACGCCGTTCGCCCGGACGTCATCTCCACTCCCGGCTACAGGGCGTGCAGATCCACGTCGGGGCGAGGAAGAGCGCCAGGACGCCGAAGGTCAGCACCACGAGGACCGCCATGGGGAGGGAGAGCCCCTTGCGGCGAGTCTCCTCGGACCCGCAGCCCGGACAGGCGGGCCGGGAGGGGGAGGGGTAGACGCTCCGGACGATGCCCGCCGCGCGCGGCGCGTCGGTCTCGCGGACCTGGACCTTGACCCCGCCCACCGCCCCCGCCAGGAGGCCGTGCATCCCGACAGTCTCGGCGTCGGCGATGAAGCACTCGACCCCCTCGGCCTCGAGGCGGCTGGCGAGGATTGCCGCCTTCATCGGAGTGTCGAGCGCGGCGACCGTGAGGAGCTTCCCGGGGGGCGCTTCGTCCGCGACAAGCTCGATCAGGTCCACGGCGCAGTCGGCGCAGCGCTTCTGGCCGTCGTCATACCCCGTGCCACACGCCGGGCAATAGTTCATGCCCGGACAGTGTACCTCTTTCCCGGCTATAATCCCTCGCGTGGCCGTCGGCACGGACTCCCCCCTTGAAGCCGCTCTGTCACGTCTTCGCTGATGTCACGGAGACCCGCTGGGGCTCCCCGTGACATCGCCCATTCCCAGGTGGTATGATGGGGGGAACGGGGGCATGCATGGGGCATGGCCAAGGGTCTTTGGCGGCCATTCCCGCCCGTCTCGATTTCCTGTACGAATCTTTCATGCCCCCCGTTCGATGAATGGCTGCCCAGATGGGCGACAGAGAACTCGTGGAAGCCCTCCGCCAGGGCCGGAATGAAGCCTGGGCGGAGTTAGTAAAGCTCTATCTAAAACTGGTGTATCACGTGGTCCGGAAGACGCTCGGGACCTACGGTCGGGGAACGTCCGACCAGGACGTCGAGGACATCACGAACGACCTCTTCGAATCTCTCGTCCGCGACAACTACCGGGTGCTCGGGACCATCGGCGAGCCGTACGACCTGAAGGCGTGGCTGGCGATCAGCGGCCGCCGCCGAGCCATCGACTTCGTGCGAAAGAAGAGGATCGCTTCCGTGTCCCTGGACGAAAGCAAAGAAGACTCGGACCTGCGCCTGGGCTCGGCCCTGGCCGCCCCCTCCGAGGCCGGCGAGGGGGACTCCCTCCAGGCCGAGTACAAGACCGCCGTCAACGACTCGCTCGGTGCGCTCAACCCCAAGGAGCGCCTCGTCGTCCAGCTCTTCTACCTCAACGGGAAGAAATACCGCGAAATCTCCCGCATCACCGGCATCAAGCAGAACAGCATCAGCCCCACCCTCATGCGCGCGGTGGAGAAGATGCAGAAGTACCTGTCCGACAAGAACCTGATGAGTGCCCCCGAATGAGCTGTCCCAGCCGCCAGGAGATCCTCGAGGCGGTCAACGCCGCCGCGGATCCCGAAAGCGTCCAGGCCCACCTGGACTCCTGCGAGGAGTGCCGCTCCCTCTACGCCGGCATGACCGGCGCCGCCGACGTGCTCTCCACCACGGCCTACACGCAGCACGCCGGGACCTGCCTCCAAGTCCCCCTGCTCGCCGCCTACGCCCGCCGCGCCGTCCCCGAAGCCCAAGAAGCCGGCGTGGAATCCCACCTCGCCGCCTGCGCCAGGTGCCGGGAGGATCTGGTGGCCCTGGTCGAGACGCTCGAGGAAGAAATTCCCGAAGCCCCCGTCCCCCTGGCCAGCCGCATCGCAGCGCTGGTACCTGCCTGCCCTTCGCGCGAGGCGCTCTTTGAGGCGGCCCACGGGATGGGCGACGCCTCGGGCGCCGAGGCGCACGCGAAGGCTTGCGCCCCCTGCCGCACCGCGCTCGCGGGCTTCAAGGCCGCCGCCGTCGTCTTCGCGCGCGCCCCGTTCGGCACACCCGCCGGCCCCTGTCTCCAGGAAGTCGTCCTGGGCTCCTACGCCCGGCGGCATCTCCCCGCCGCCCGCGAGAGCGAGGTCGAGACCCACCTGGCCTCCTGCTCCAAATGCCGCGAGGACCTGGTCGCCCTCGTGGGCGCCCTGGATACCCAGCCGATCGAAGTCCCCGAGTCGCTGCGTCGCCGGGTCGCCCTGCTGGCGGAGGGCCGGCGCATGTCCGCGAGCGGCCGCATCCGCCACGTCACGGGCGCCTTCAAGATCGTGAAGCGCAGGAAGCCCGCGGTCCTTCCCTGGGTGGCCGCCTCCGCAGCCGCCGCGCTGCTCATGATCCTCCTGGTCGCGGTCGGGGGCGGATCGGATCCCGGCCCGACGGTGAAGGTCAAGAAGTCCGACCCGGCGAAAGCGGTCGTCGTGCGCGAGGAGAAGCCGAATCCCGCGCCCCTCCCACCGAAGGAAGAACCGAAGGTCGTCCGCGAGACGCCGCCCCTCAAGGTCGAGGCCAAGCCTCTCCCGCCGATGGAAGTCCCGAAGCCCGTCGCCAAGATCGAGCAGCCCAAGCCTTCGGACCCCGTCCCGCCCAGGGAGGAACCCAAGCTCGTCGTCAAGGTCGAGCAGCCGACATTCGTGGAGCCCAAGCCGGCCCCCAAGCCGCCGGCCCGCTATCTCGCCATCAGCGTGACGGGAGTGACGGGCGTAGTCTCACGCAAGGCTGCCGCAGGGATCGAGAGGCTGGCCAAGGGGGCGCAGCTCGCCCGGGGCGAAGAGGTCTTCACCGATCACCGCCACGTGGCCTCATTCAGCGCCGACGGCGGGTTCGCCGTGACGTTCGAAAAAGGCACGTCCTGCCAGGTCGAGCAGCAGGAGGGCGGCGAGACCCGCGTCGCGCTCCAGAAGGGGAAGGCCTTCTTCACCGTGGAGAAGCGGCCGCTCCCGTTCGTCGTCTCCACCCCGGCCGCCGACGTGATCGTGGTGGGCACGGCGTTCATGGTCGAGATGGACGAGAAGAGCACCGCGCTCCACGTCCTCGAGGGCTCGGTGAGGTTCCAGAACGCCAGGGGCGAGATCCTGGTGAGCGCCGGCCATCGCTCGGCGGCGCGCCTGGGATCGAAGCCCGCCGCGCCGGTGAAGACGGACGTGGGGACCGAGGTCGCCTGGACGCGCCGGCCCGACCTCGTGGGCGACCCGCGCGCCGACATCTGGATCGAGCACGTCCAGGGCGGGAGCAGGAAGTACCCCGGCCTCGTGGTCGCGCATCCGTACTACGAGGGCGAGCCCGACTCCGGGCGGGTGGCCAGGACCCTGTCCGAGACTCTGGATGCGGGGATGATCCTCGGCCACAACCACCGGAACATGGGCCTGAAGATCTGGATGAACGTGGACCGCGGGATGGAATGCGAGGTCCGCGACGACGGGACGCGCGGTCCCCTGCAGGTCACGCCGCGGATGAAGAAGTTCACCGAGGAGTACATCGACCACATGAAGGCCGCGGCCGGGCTGGGCTCCAAGCAGGCCGTCCCGATGGTGGTCTGCCTCCGCGAGCAGACCTACACGGCGAAGGGGGGCGGCCCGCTCGACGTGTGCGAGGTGGCCTGCATCGGCTTCCCGCGCCGCACGATCGAGCAGCTCAAGGTCCTCTACGGCCAGCTCCTCGACAGGCACAAGCCCGCCTATCGGATGGAGATGCGCTTCGAGGGGATCGACGACCGTTACCTGCTGCGCGGCATCGAGCAGACCTTCCGCTTCACCGAGAGCGACGCCGAGGCCGACGGCTACCTGGCGACGCGCCACGCGCAGTCCGGCGTCACCTTCTTCCTGACCTCGGACTTCGGGAACGAGAAGACCGACTTCGAGATCTACAACAAGATCCTCGCCGAGATGGTCGACTTCCTCTGGTCCAGCCGCCGGCGCTGATCCCCCGGCCGCACGTTCTCCGCGGCGGGCCACCTGATGTGGATGAGCCCTCATTTTCCCGCGATGTCGGCGACATTCCAAAGGACACCTTCGCCGTTGCGGTCGTCGCCGCGGGAGTGCTCCCCCCAGCGGCCCATCGCGTCCTTCCCAGGCGGGCCGCCCGGACGCCGCCCTACTTGATCGCGTCGATGGCGGCTTTGGCTTCCTTGGCCAGGGGCGAGCCGGGGTAGTTCTTGCTGAGCTCGCCCAGGAGTTCGAGGGCCCGGTTGCGGAAGAGCTCCTTCTGGGCCTTGTCTTTTTCCGCGGCGGCGTGGGTGGCGCAGGCGATGGAGGCGCGGCCCAGGGACGTCTCGTGCTCGCGGGTGGGATCGCCGCTCTTGAGGACCTCGACGCCCTGCATGAAGTCCAGGAGCGCATCCTTGGCCTTGCCCTGGTTCAGCTTCACCTCGCCCCGGCCGTTGTAGGCGGCCATCATGACCCGGCGGCTCGCATCCTTCTTGTTCTTGAGCTCGGCCAGGAGGCCCTCGGAGCGCGTGCCGAGACCGTTCCAGTCGTTCAACGCCCGCATGCAGCGCAGCTCGCCGAGCGTGGCGTCCTCGCCCACGTCACGGTCCTTCACGTACTTCTTGTGGATCGCGATGGCGGCGCGGAAGTCGCCCTTGAGCTCGAGGAGGTCGCCGCGGAGGACGTCCGCCGTCTTCCGCCACTCGGGGAAGCCGTCCAGGCGGCCGCGGTCGTCCAGCCCGTCCACCGCCTTCGAGGCGGCGGCCACGTCGTTGCGGCGGAGCTGGCACTTGATCTCGATCTCGAACGACTCGCGCAGGTAGAAGCTGTCGGGCTTGTCCTGACGCAGGGTGCCGATGGCCGCCAGGGCCTTGGGCACGTCGCCCACCGCCCACCAGCAGCGCACGACGTTGATCGCGGCGGTCTGCTTGAGGAGCTCGCGGGCGCGGCCGTCCCGCC
>JAHFOZ010000193.1:0-2758 GCA_023261405.1 Planctomycetota bacterium | reverse complement strand
CATCGCCGCCTCGGCCTGGCCGTAGTCGAAGGTCTGCTTGTTCCTGTCCACGCCGATCTCCAGGACCTCCTTGGGGTCTGCCGGCTGCGGGGTGCGGATGTTCTCCTGGATGAGCTCGCAGATCAGCTGCTTGTAGTTGAGCGTGGTGATCTCGCCCTCAAGCGGCGCGCGCTTGGGGTCGCGGAACTTCACGATGTCCTGCGCCCAGGCGGGGGCGGAGGCCGCCAGCAGGGCGGCGGCGAAGGCGATCGGGTTCATCCTCATGGCGTCCTCATCAAATTCCCACAGTCTTCAACGACGGTCCCCCCGGGCCGGTTCATTCCGGCTTGCGGAGATCCTTGCAGGGGCAACGGGCGGAGGCGGCATCCCGCGCGCAGTGGCCGCAGGCGCACACCTTCGCGCTGCAGGCGCAGGATCCGGCAGGGGGCGGGACCGCCTGCGGCGCCCCCGAACACCCCGCCACCAGCACCAGCGCCAGCACCGCCCTAATCATCCCGTGCCCTGAAGAGGCTGTGGTAAAAACCGTTCAGTCCTTCATGTTCTTCCAGAAGCCGCACGATGTCAAACGATTTGCGGAAGGCCCCGCGGAGCTCCGCCGGCGTGAAGAAATGGTCGTAGTGGTTCCGGTGGACGAGCCAGTTTCGCGTGCGGCTCTCGCCGGGATGGTGCCGGAACTTCGTGGAAAAGACCGAGAGGACGAGGTGGCCGCCCGGGGCGAGGACCCGCCGGACCTCGCGCCGGTAGCGCGCCCAGTCGCTCGTCACCACGTGGTGGAAGCATCCGTAGTCGAGCACGAGATCGAAGCGCCCGGCGGGGAGTTCGAGCCGGAGGGCGTCGCCCGCGGCGAAGGCGGCGCGCACCCCCGCGCGTCTCGCGGCCTTCCGCGCCTTCTCCAGGGCCAGCGGCTCGAGGTCGAGCCCCGTGACCTCCCAGCCGCGCCTGGCCAGGAAGAGGGTGTGGCGCCCCTCGCCGCAGCCCAGGTCCAGCGCCCGCCGCCCGCGGCCGGCCCCGAGCGCCGCGACCAGCCGGGCGACGTGCGGCGTGGGTTCCTCCGCGGGCCAGCCGTGCTCGCCGGTCCGATACGCCTTCCGGAAGAAGAGTCGCTGCCTTTTGTAGATGGAAGACACGCTCAATCCCCGTACCGGTCGGTCCTCTCCCGCGTGCGGGCGCAGGTCCACACGGCGGCCAGGAAGGCCTCCCGGAGATCGGGAGGCACGTTGACCGCGACGGCCACGGAGCTGCCCTTGAGGACCACGGGGTTGAGCAGCGTCGACTCCGGCAGGGCGAGCTTCGCGGCGACGCGGAGCGCCTCGGCGTGGAACTCGAGGGCGTCCCTCCCGGTGTCCCACTCGGTGGCCCAGAGTACGAGGGGCGGTTCGCCGGCCTTCTCGTAGACCGCGAAGACGTCGCCCGCCCAGCCCTCGGTGGCGGCGGAGAGGTCTTCCCGGGAGTAGTGGGTCTCGAGGACGAGCGCGGCGCCGAGCTCGCCGAGCGTGGTCCGGTAGACCTCCGCGTAGCCCCGGCCCTTGAGGAACTCGCCGGCGGCCGAAGGATCGATCGTGGCGGCCTTCTCGCCGGCCAGGTACTTCTCGGGGTGGAGCACGTGCTCGGTGGTGGCGGGAGGGGAGGCCCAGGCCTTGTCGAGGGCGGCGGGACCCCCAAGGGCATGGAGCGCGTGGGCGAACACGCCGCCGCGGCGCCAGGTGAAGTCGGCGCTGCGCACGAAGAGGCGGGGCACCACGGCGCTGGCCAGCTTGCTGTCCCCCCGCTCCCAGGCAGCAGTCTCCTCGGCGAGCTTCTTCGCGTGGTCCTCCGGGAGCTTTCCGGAGTGCCAGAGGAGATGCTTGGCGACCTCCGCGTCGCCCATGCGGAGCGCGGCGAGCGCCATCTGCGCGTCGTAGGTCGGAGGCGCCTTGGGGGAGTAGTGCTGGTCCACGAGGCCGAGATCCATCTTGTTGACGAACCAGTCCTCGGTCGCCTTGGGGTCGAGGAGGAGGAGCTCGCCGTTCCAGCAGAAGGCCTTGGGGGCGAAGCCGGATTGCGCGGTGAGGGCGAGCTCGAGGCGGAGCCTGGGGGGGATGAGCCCGATCGCCTTCAGCCCCTTCTCGGCGGCGGCGAGATCGGTCCCGTAGACGCGCCGGGCGTTCTCAAGGACGAAGGCGGCGTACTCCCTGCGCGTCCCTTCCCGGACCTTGAGCGGCGTCTTGAAGGGAAGGGCCCGGATCGATTCCAGTTTCGCGGCCGCGGCGTCCCGGCGATTCTCCAGGTCGTCCTGGAGGCCGAGTACTTCGACTCGCAAGTTCGTGACCCGCTGGCCGCAGGGGACACAACGGATCCCGAACTTCTGCGGCTCAGTACTAAGCAGGAACAGCAGGAGGGCGCAGCCGCGCATCACTTGTCCGGATTGAACTCCCGGCGGATGAACTTCGCGGCCACGTCGAGCTCCTTGGCGATGTCGTCCTCGGTCGTCTTCTCCGGGAGGACGCTGAAGTCCTTCGTCTTGAGGGCGATGTCCGCATAGTAGGTGATGTAGATCTGGAGCGTATCGGCGCGGGCGTCCTTGAGGTGGGCCTTCATGAGCTTGAGGGATTCCTGGAGGTCCTGAATCTTCGGGCGGAGGTCCTTCTTGCGCGCCTTGTAGGACTCCACGAGGTCGTCATGGGAACGGTCCCACGCCTTGAACGCGACGCCGTACGACACGCCGGGCGTCGCCGGCGCCGGCGGCGGAGGGGCCCTGTCGGGCGGGGCGGGGGCCGCC
>JAHFOZ010000192.1 GCA_023261405.1 Planctomycetota bacterium | reverse complement strand
TGGCCGGACAGGAAACGGTTGTCACGCGCATCGGCGAGGAGGAGGTCCCCGTCAAGGGTGAGGCCAGGAAGTGCCTGGTCTATGAGACCGGTTCGGCGAAGCTCTGGGCGCACGAGGACGACCCCGGCCTACTGGTCCGCATCGAGGAAGGCGGGACCCTCCGCGAGATCAGCGACTGGGGCACGGATCCGGCGGCGCGGCCCGAGTTTCCCAAACCTCCGAAGGCCGAGCCGCCGCCGCCCACGAAGCCCGTCCTGACGAGGCCGCATCCGTGGGCCTCCTTCAAGCCGGGCGCCTGGGCGCGCCGCAAGACGCTCTTCGAGAGCCCCACCGCGCGCACGGAGACGAGTTCCGACACCATCCTGGCGGACGCCACCGCCGAGCACGTGCTCCAGAGGATCGAGACGCTGGGCCCGGACGGGACGGTGCTGAGCCTCGACCGCAAGGTGCCCTTCATCGCCGAGAAACCGCAGGGGGACGAGACGATCACGCTGGGCGCCACGGCGATCCCCTGCGCCGTCGTTGAAACCGAGGTCGAGGGCGGGATTCAGAAAGCGTGGATCGCCAAGGAAGGCCCCCTCGCCGCCGTCTCGGCGGTGCTCAAGCTTCAGGGCCCCCTGGGGGCACGCACGGCGACGGCGATCGGCCAGAGTCGCGTGCCCGTCGGGGGGCGCGATGTGGACGGCGTGACGATTCAATACGAGGGCCGGTCGCCGGAAGGTGCGATCCGCGAGACCGCCGTCTTCTGCGCGGAGGTCCCCGGGTTCGAGGTGATGCGCGAGACGGTGACCCAGACCCCGCTGGGCGAGAGCCGGATGACGTTCCGCCTGATCGACTTCGGCGACGACCCGGCGCGGAAGACCGCGCTCGGGGCGCAGGTCCAGACCGCCGCCGGCGCCGAGCGCCGGAGGATCGATGCCGAATTGGCCGCCGCCGAGGCCCGCGTGATGGGCGGGTCCGCGCTCTTCCGCGAGCTCGCCGAGGCGATGCGCGCGCTGCCCCCGGAACGCGAGGCGCTCCAGAAACTGCTGGACAAGAAGGAGCGCGCCGCGACGCTCCTTCTCTCCGCCCGCGAGACCTACACCACGGTCAAGCCCTCCGCCCCGGCCGAGGCGAAGTTGGATGAGAAGCTGACGAAGATAGAGAAGGTCCTGGAGCTGCTGGCCAGGTACGGGCAGCAGATCGAGGCGAAGACGAAGCCGTAGGCCGCCGCTGCGGGGCGATCCTGGAGACGCGGGTCCGGGCAGGCCCTGCGAAAGCCCGAGGTCCCGATTCACCGCAAAGACACCAGGGCACAAAGAGGCTCTCCATCACCACCTTGGAGCGGCCCCCTTGCGATTGCGTGTCTTTGAGGTTCCTTCCCTCACCGGTTCCCGGAGTCGAGACGCGCGAGAAGGCGCTCCGCCTCCGCCTCGTCGATCACCACGAACTGCCGGGACGCTTCGTCGTAGGTCAGGACTTCGGCCTCGGCGATGTCGAACCACCACGCGTGCAGGCGCAACCGCCCGCCCTCCAGGCGCTCCCTCACGACCGGATAGGTCCGGAGGTGATCCAACTGCCGGAGGACGTTGAACTGGGAGATGAGGTTCGGGACCGAGAGGTCCGACTTCATGCGGGCCCCTTCCCGGACCTGCCGGAGCGCCCCCTCCGCGTGGCGGAGCCAGGAATGCAGGTGCGGGGCCCGGAGTTCCTTCTTCTCCTCCAGGAGGGCCCGCATGGCCCCGCATTCGGAGTGCCCGCAGACGATGATGTCCGCGACATTCAAGACCAGCGTGGCAAACTCGATCGCGGCCGCTTCGGACTCGTCGCTCAGGGACCGGCCGTCCGCGCCGCAGGGGGCAATCAGGTTCCCCGGGTTCCGGATGACGAAGAGGTCGCCCGGCTCCGTGGAGGCGAAGAGGTTGGGCGTGACGCGGCTGTCGGAGCAGGCGATGAGGAGGGCGTCCGGCGCCTGGCCCAGCGCCAGGCGCGCGAAGGTCTCGCGGATGCCCGGCCGGACCTTCTTCCGGAACTCCACGATCCCGCGGATCAGCTTCTTCACGGGGGCACAGCCTAGGGTCTGCGGCCCTCCGCGTCAAGGAAGCGTCGTCGCGGAGAGGGTGATGAAATTGGATCCGGCGTGTTCAGAACAAGAACCGACCTTCGCAACGGTTCCTTGGTGTCTTCGTGCCTTTGTGGTTCATCCGCTGTGGTCCCCGTCGAGCAGCGCCCGGGTCGAGTGCCCGAAGTCCCGGCCGTGGCGGTCGGCCGCCTCCTGCGTCAACTCCGGGTCGGGATAGACGCTGAAGACGGCGACGTCCCGCGGCGCGGCCTGCTTCGCGATGCGCTCGATCTCGGGGGCATACAGGTTGGACACGGGGCACTCGGTGCCGACGAAGAAGAGAAGCACCGCCCGGTGCGCGGTCCAGTCCTGGAACTCCGACGTCGCGCAGGCGGCCAGGGTGACCGGCATGAGCATGAAGACGGCTCGCACGAGGTATGGACAATCCCAGCCCCGCGAAGGTTCAGGGCTTCGGCAGGATCCTGAGCGTCACGGGCCTGGAGGTCGGGTTGCCCACCTCGCGGGCGCGCGCGTGGCAGGGGCGGTCTTGCGGGGCGACCCAGCCGGCGCACTGGAGGAAGATGACGCGCTCGGTCTGCTTCTCGGGGATGAGGATGCCGCTCAGGCCGATGTCGCCCACGATCACGCCGTGGGGCAGGTTCTCCACGTCGAACGTCACGCGGTCGTTGAAGCCGTTCCGCTCGATCTTCAGGATCGCCTGTACCTCCTGGCCCGGGACCAGCGCGACCTCCTCCTTCCCGTCGAGCGCGGCGAGCGAGACCGAGACCATCGGCTTCGCCGCGAGCGCGAGCAAGCCGAACGCGTTCACGTCCTTGCGGACCTCGCGCCCGCCGATCACGGCCGTCCCGACGAGCTTCACGCCGTCCTTCGTCGGCTTGGGGGCGTCCGCCGCGGCCCAGAGCGAGCCCTTGGCCTCCATGTGCCCCGCCTCCACGATCACGGGCGTCGTCGCCGCGTATCCGGGCGGCAGGCCCGCGAGGTCCACGCGCACCGCGCCGTCGAAGCCGTCCACGCGGTCGAGGCGGATCGTGAAGCCGCGTCCGCTGCCCATCGGCACGCTCGCGTTCTGGCCCTCGAGGAAGGCGTTGAAGTCGGGCTTCGCCTCCCGCAGGCTCAGGCGGTACGCATGGCGGTCGCCGCCGCCCCCCCGCACGTCCGTCACCCGGGCCAGGTACGCCCCGTCCGCGGGTGGCGTGAAGAAGAGGCGCGAGTCGGAGCCCAGCCGCCGGTCCGCGTCGTCGTCGTTCGCGAACGGAAGCTCGAAGACGGGGAGGCCGTTGGCCGGGAGTTGCGTGCCGGGGGGATGGGGCTCCACGATGTAGCACGCCGTGTCGAGCGGATGGGACGTGGCGCTCGTGTCGAAGTAGCCCTTCCGCTTCCCGCTCAGCGTGAAAAAGCCCCACTCCGAGTCCGGCCCGCGCGGCGCGAGGAAAAGGCGCGCCACCTCGCCTCGGATGTAGAGGTACTGGTTGAGTTCCATCTCCTCCCAGTTGGGCAGGCGGCATCCTCCCGAGTTGGCATCGATGGGTCGGAAGGTGAGCCAGGAATCACGGACCGCGCGCAGGAGGAGCCGCGGCACGGGCTTCCCGTCCGGGTGCAGAATCTCGATCTTCGTGTCGACGGGGGATCCGCGCTGCGCGGCCTGCGTCTCGATCAGCCACGTCGCGCCCCTCTTCGCCTCGAAGCGGTAGAGGTCGGCGTCCCCCTCCCGGCCGATGCGGCCGCTGGCGGCCCCGGGCACGGCGATCTTCTGGGCTTCGTCCGGACGGTCGTTGGGCTCCACCTCCACGGCCTCGGCGCCCGCCCCCACGATCACCTTGAACTCGCGCCGCGCACGGAATCTCGCGGGGTCGATGGGCACGACCGCTTCCCCCGGCGCCCCCGCCTTCACTCTCACCGAGGCGCCCGCGGGCAGGTTCGGCCCGGCGAGGAAGACCTCGCTCTCCGCATTCGCGGGCACGCCCAGCGGCCACACTCCGGTGACCAGCGGAAGTTCCCCGATCGAGAGCCGGTAGAAGTGGTCCGCGGACGCCCCCAGCCCCAGGTCGCTCACGCGCACGACGTAGCGGCCGTCCGCCGGGAGCGCGTGGAAGAGGGCAGGGTCGGCGTCGCCCTCGAAATCGATGTTGCTCGCGAGGACGCGGCCCGAGGCATCGGAGAGCGTGAGAACCAGTTCCGTCTTCGCCCCGAACCGCTTCGCACCGGCGTCGAGGACGATCGTCCGCCCCTTCTTCCCCTCGAACGAGAAGTGGTCGAAATCGCCGCCCTTCCCCAGCGCTCCCCAGACGCTCGTCGGCAGCGTCAGCTCGGTGGCCGCGGCGGGCGCGTCGTTCGGCTCGCGCTCGACCGCCTGCGGCAGGTCGTCCACGTGGATCTTGAGAGGCGCGGCGTCCCCGCCCGGGCCGGTCAACGTGATCTCGTAAACCCCGGGCGCCAGGTCCCCGGACGGCGTGATGTCCACCCAGGCCGCGTCGGCGCGGAACGCGTCCCCGTCCGCCGGCTCGACCTTGAGGAGGGGCGAGTTCGACTTCGCGCCCGTGACCGTGGCGAGGTTCTTCCCGTTCACCTTCACCTTCGCCGTCGTGCCCCGCTGGACGCCCCGGGGTTCGAGGCCGGAGCCCTCGGGCCTCGGGGCCGCCAGAGGCTTCCCCGTCGCCGCGTCGTAGAAAGCGAGCGTGCCGTCGAGGCGGCCGACCACGACCGCCTTGTCCTCCAGCGCGAACGAGAGCGCCGACGGCCAGTCGGGCTGCGCCTCGATCACGAGCCGGGCAGCGAGGTCGGCGGCATTCGTGAGCTTCACGCTGCGATCGTCGGCCGAGCTGAGGATCGTCTTCCCGTCCCCCGAATACCGGAGCGCGAGGATGCTCCCCTCGTGGGCGAACTGCGAGCCCCGGAGGGGGTTCGTGCCCTCCTTCGCGTCGGGGCTCACCTTCCACACGCGGATGCGGTTGTCCACGCCGGCGGCGGCCAGCTCGGAGCCGTCGGGGCTGAACGCCACCGCGTGCAACGCCTTCGTGGACTCCGTGAGGGTGTCGCGGCGCTCGCCCGTGGCGACGTCCCAGAGCTTCACGGTGCGGTCGGCGCTCGCGCTGGCGAGCACCTTTCCATCCTTCCGGAAGGCCACATCGAAGACCGCCTCGTTGTGCCCGGAGAGGACGAGCTTCTGCGCCCCCGTGGCCGCGTCCCAGAGGATGATCTTCGTGTCGTAGCTCCCGGTGGCGAGGATCTTCCCGTCCGGGCTGATCGCGACCGAGTAGATCGCGTCCTTGTGGCCCTCGATCGCGCGGAGCAGCTTCCCGTCGGCCACCGACCAGAGCCGCACCTCGCCCCCGATCCCCGTCCGCCCGGACGCGGCGGCCAGGACGGCGCCGTCGGCGGAGAAGGCGAGGTCGTTCACGTTCCCGGCGTGGCCCGCGAGGCGTCGCACCACGGCGCGGCTCTCGGCGGAGCGCAGCTCCACTTCCCCCGGCTTCCCGAGCGCGAGGAGCTTTGCCCTGGGCTCATAGGCCACCGCATGGACCGCCTGCCGGGGCGCGACCTTGGGCGCGATCTTCGGGATGAGGAGAGGGACGCTGAGGACCTCCCCGGGCTTTGGCCCGGCGGCGCCCGCATCGATCCAGGCGCGGACGAGGGCGATCTCCTCGGGCTTGAGCTTCTCCCCCTTCTTCGGCGGGGGCATCTCCGGCTTTCTCCGATGCTCGATCGACCTGACCAGGAGGCTCTCCTCCGCGCGCCCCGGCTTGATCACCGGCCCTTCATCCGTCCCCTTGATCAGCGTCTCGTACTTGTCGAGCTCCAGATCCCCCTCGTTCTTCTCCGCATTGTGGCACTTCACGCAGTTGCGGACGAAGATCTCGTGGACCCTCGAATACGGGGGAGCGTCCTTCTTCTCCTGGGCTGGAACCATCGGGGCGAGGAAGGTCGCCTGAACCCCAAAGACACCGAGGCACCAAGCCGCCAGGGCCGGACCGCGAAGCACCCCCCGTCCACGGAAGCGACCTGCCCCCTGGGAGGACGGGGAACCTGCAAGCGGCGCACCCACCCCGACGGAAGGTCTCATCCCTCCGCTTCGTGTCTTGGTGTCTTTGAGGTTCATCAGGTGCCCGGTCTAGTGGTTGAAGAGAAATTCCTTGCTGCTCAGGACGCCCCAGAAGAGGTCCTCGACCAACTCGCGCCGGTCCGCGCCGGCCAACTCCGCCAGGACGGCGAGGAGCTTCTTCTTCTCGTCCTCGCTGGGGAACCGGGAGAGCGACGCGAGGTAGATCTCCTCGACGACCTTCTCGTCCACCGCCTTCGCCGCGAGGAGCTGCTCCACGCGGTTGCCCTTGGCGCGGAGCTTCTGGTTGAGCGTGTCGCCGTTGGCAATGTGGAGCGCTTGCGCCATGCTGGGCTCGCTGCTGCGCTCGCACTCGCACGTGAGGACCCGGTCGGCGCGGCCGAAGGACTTGAGGAAGTACGAGTCCACCTGGGAGTCCGGCAGCTGGAGCGCGCGCCAGCTCATCGGATAGGCCGCGCCCTTCTGCCGGTCGCTCACGATCTCGACGAAGGGCGTGGGCGCCCCGGTGGCCTGGCTGAGCGCGTCAAGCGCGACCTCCGCCATCAGGCGCTTCGGGTAGTACCGGGAGTAGAAGCGTTTCTCCGCGGCGTTGCCGGGGAGCGGGCGGCTGGAGCGCTGGTACGACTGGGACCGGAGGATGGCGCGCATGAGGGCCTTGAGGTCGAACTTCTGGTCGGCCAGATGCTCCGCGAGCGCCGCGAGCAGCCTGTCGTTCGAGGCGGGATTGGTCTTGCGCATGTCGTCGACCGCCTCGACGAGTCCGGCGCCCATGAAGTTGGCCCAGACGCGGTTGACGATCGAGCGGGAGAAGTACGGGTTGTCGCGATGGACGAGCCAATCGGCGAGGGCCTCGCGGCGGTCGCCGGGGGCGTCGAGCGCGATGGGCGTCCCGTCCAGCGGCGTGGGCACCTGCGGCCGCCCGCGGAGGGGCTGGATGAGGTCGCCGTCCGAGGCGCAGAAGACCGCCATGTTGCCCGCGCGCGGCGTGTTCTTGGCCCGCACGCGGGCGAAGAGGTTGGCGAACGCGTAGTACTGGTCGTTCGTCCACTTCTCCATCGGGTGGTTGTGGCACTTGGCGCACTGGATGGACATCCCCAGGAAGGCCTGGCTGACCGTCTCGGCCATCTTGGCGGGGTCGTCCTGGAGGAGGAAGAAACTCGCCGCGCCGTTCTCGATGGTCCCGCCCGAGGACGTCACCACCTCGCGCGCGAGGCGGTCCCACGGTACGTTCGCGGCCACCTGGTTGCGGATCCACGTGTTGTAGGCCAGCATCGTGGGTTTGGGGAGCCGCTTGCTCGAGACGAGGAGCAGGTCGGACCACTTGTAGGTCCAGTAGTCCACGAACTCGGGGCGCGCAAGGATCGCGTCGATCGCCTGGTCCCGCTTGTCCGCGGCCGGATCGCTCAGAAACCCGCGCGCCTCGTCGGCCGTCGGGAGGACGCCGATCGTGTCGAGGAATGCGCGGCGGAGGAACTCCGCGTCGGCCGCGGGCGGCGAGGGCGGGAGGTCGAGGCTCCGGAGCTTCTCGAGCACGAGATCGTCGATGAAGTTCGCTCGCGGCGACTTCAAAAACGTCTCCGCGGGGATCCCGTTGCCGTAGGGCACCGTCACGGTCGCCACGGCGATTTTCGAGAGGAACCACGCGGTGATCGCCCCCTCCCCCTTCCCGATCACCTTCACGCGGCCGTCCTCGTCCGGCACGGCCACGGAGCTGTCCGAGCCGGTGTACTTGGCCCACGGGGTCGCGTCGTGGACCGTGCCGTCAGAGAAGTGGGCGCGGACCAGGAGCTGCTGCCCGCCGCCGGGCGCGAGGACCACGTGCGAAGGAAGGATCTCGATCTTCACGATGCGCGGGTCGTCCTCGCGCGGCCCGGGGGCGCCGGCCGCGATCCACTCCGCGAGCACGCGGTACTCCCGGGAGTCCACCTTGAAGCGCTCCGCTCCCTTGTGGGGAACGGTGGCGGTGGGCTTCAGCAGGAGGAGGCTCGCGCCCGGGTCGGCGAGATTGATGCGGCGTCCCAGGGCATGCCGGGTGATCGTCCGGTAGTCCCCCTCCTCGTCGTAGCCGCGGAGCGAGAGCTTGAAGCCGTTCTTCCCGGCCGCCGCGCCGTGGCAGGCGCCCGTGGAGCAGCCGAAGCGGGCCAGGAGAGGCTGGACGTGGTTGCGGAAGCTGCGGTCGAAGGGCCTGTCCATGTCGCGCACGATCACCCGGGCCGAGGCGCTGCGGCCGCCCTGCCTTGCGGAGAGGACGGCATTCCCATTGGCCACCGGGAGGGCGAAAGAACCCTCGATCTTCACCACCGCCGGATCGCTCGACTCCAGCGCGAAGCCTTCCGTCACTGCTCCGACCGACAGGCCACCTCGCACCGCCTCCACGAGGAGCGTCTGTCGGGACGCGGGACCGTGGAGCGTGAACTCGACCGGGAGGAGCTCGATGGATTCGCCGCTTTGGAGCGCGGCCGCCAGGACCAGGGCCGCCGCGAGCATCAGAAGAGTTCCTTGATGTGATGCGTGCCGAAGTCCACCACCGGGTAGGGCCGGGACGCCGGCCCGGGCAGGTGGGTCTCGAGCTTGACGCCGAGGCTATGGTAGATCGTGGCGGCGACGTCCGCGGGGGTGGTGGGCCGCTCGGCGGGATAGGCGCCGATCTCGTCGCTCTTCCCGACGACGCGGCCGCCCTGGACGCCGCCGCCGGCGAAGTAGACGGTCCAGCACTGCGGCCAGTGGTCGCGCCCGCCGGCGGGGTTGATGCGCGGGGTGCGTCCGAACTCGGCAAGATTGCAGACCAGGGTGTCCGGGAGCATGCCGCGGCGGTCGAGGTCCTCGATGAGGGCGCTGTAGCCCTGGTCGTACATGGGCGCCACGATCTCCTTCATGCCCTGGATGGAGGTGAAGGGCTTGGAGCCGTGGATGTCCCAGGTGATCTCGTCGAAGACGGTGATGAACGTGTTGATGGTGACGAAGCGCACGCCCGCCTCCACGAGGCGCCGCGCGAGAAGGCAGCACTGGCCGAAGCGCGTGAGGCCGTAGCGCTCGCGGACCGCCTGAGGCTCCTTGGCGAGGTCGAACGCGTCTCGCGCCCGGGTCGAGGTCATCAGGCGGA
>JAHFOZ010000191.1 GCA_023261405.1 Planctomycetota bacterium | reverse complement strand
ATTCCTGGGGGCGCTTCTGGGGCTGGGATCCCAAGGAGAACGGCGCGCTCATGATCGTCCTCTGGAACGCGCTCATGCTCCACGCCCGCTGGGGCGGGCTCGCGCGGGAGCGTGGGATCGCCGTCCTCGCGGTCTTCGGGAACGTGATCGTGAGCTGGTCCTGGTTCGGCGTTAACCTGCTGAACATAGGCCTGCACTCCTACGGGTTCGTGGAGGGCCGGCAGTTCTGGCTGGCCATGTTCTGCCTGAGCCAGCTGGTCATCGTGGGGCTGGGGTGCAGTTCCCGGGGCTGGTGGAACAGCCCCGCCGATCCCAAGGGCGCTCATGCAGAAGGTCGGTGACGTCGAGCTCCACGCCCTGAGCGACGGCTTCTTCGGCCTGGACGGCGGCGCCATGTTCGGCATCGTCCCGCGGACGGCGTGGGAGAAGAAGCTGCCCGCCGACGACTGCCACCGCGTGCGGCTTTCGCTCAACCCTCTTCTCATCCGGGCGGCGGGAAAGAACATCCTGGTGGACGGGGGCATCGGGGAGCGGCCAGATCCGAAGTTCCGGACGAACTACGCGATAGCCCGGCGCCGGACGCTGCCGGACTGCCTGAAGGCGATGGGTCTGGGGCCGGAGGACATCGACATCGTGTTCCCCTCGCACCTGCATTTCGATCACGCGGGGTGGCTCACGTCGCGCCAGCCGGGCGGCGGGCATGCACCCACGTTCCCGAAGGCCACGGTCGTGGTTCAGGAGGGAACCTGGGAGGAGGCGCTCGAGGAGAACCCGCGGACTCGGGGGAGCTTCATCGAGACGGACTTCCTACCGCTCGAGGGCCGCGTGAAGATCGTGCGCGGGGCGGAGGAGATCCTGCCGGGCGTCTGGGTAGAGGGGACGTCGGGGCACGTGAAGCACCACCAGATCGTGCGGATTCGCTCGAAGGGGCGCCAGGCGGTCTACTTCGGCGACCTGCTTCCCACGACGGCGCACCTGCGGCCGGCGTGGGTGATGGGGTATGACGTCTATCCCAAGGAGGTCGCGGCGCTCAAAGTGAGGCTGGTGAAACAGGCGGTGGACGAGGAGTGGCTCGTCTGCCTGGACCACGACCCGAAGTCCGCGATGGTCCGCTTCGTGCCCGACGGGAAGGACGTCAAGGCGGTGGAGGTGGAGGGCGTGGCAGCGTGAGCGCGGAGAAGCTGGAGTCCCTGAAGCGGTCCCTCGCCGGGATGGAGAGCGTCCTCGTGGCCTACTCGGGCGGCGTGGACAGCACGTTCCTCCTCAAGGTGGCGCGCGACGTCCTGGGCGACCGGGCGGTGGCCGTGACGGCGCTGAGCGAGTCGTATCCGAAGTCGGAGCTCGAGGACGCGAAGCGCTACGCGGCGGAGATGGGGGCGCGGCAGATCCTGGTGGAGACGCGCGAGCTGGACGAGGCGGGCTATCGCGAGAACTCCCCGGAGCGCTGCTTCTTCTGCAAGGATGAGCTCTTCACCAAGCTGGCGCCCCTGGCGGAGCGGGAGGGCCTCAAGGTCCTCGTCTACGGGGAGATCGCCGACGATCGCGGCGACCACCGCCCGGGCGCCCGCGCGGCGAAGTCCCACAACGTGCGCGCCCCGCTGGCGGACGCGGGCCTCACCAAGCTCGAGATCCGCCGCCACTCGAAGGACCTCGGGCTCGCGACCTGGGACAAGCCCTCGATGGCCTGTCTCTCCTCGCGGATCCCCTACGGCAGCGACGTGACCCCGGAAAAGCTGGCGATGATCGAGAAGGCGGAGGAGGTGCTCCGCGGCCTCGGGCTCCGCCAGTACCGGGTGCGCCACCACGACACGATCGCCCGCCTCGAGCTCGACCCGCTCGACTTCGAGGAACTGGTGCGGTCCCCGGTCCGCGAGCTGGTGGTCGGCAAGCTTAAGGCCCTCGGCTACCAATACGTCGCCCTCGACCTCCAGGGCTACCGCACGGGCAGCCTGAACGAGGTGCTGCGGCGGACGCTGGGGTCCTGAATCACGCCCGGGACAGCCGCAACGAGTTGAGCACCACCGCGAGGGAGGAGAGGGCCATCGCGGCCGCCGCGAGCATGGGGTCGAGGCTCATGCCCCAGGGGTGGAGGGCGCCGGCGGCGAGCGGGATGAGAATCGCGTTGTACCCGAAGGCCCAGGCGAAGTTCTGGTGGATGGCGCGGCGGGTGGCGCGGCCCAGGCGCACGGCCGCGGGGACGAGGGCGAGATCGTTCCGCATCAGGACCACGTCGGCCGCCTCGATCGCCACGTCGGTGCCCCGGCAGACCGCGATCCCCACCTCCGCGACGGCGAGGGCGGGGGCGTCGTTGATGCCGTCGCCCACCATGCCGGTGGGGCCTGCCTTCTGGCAGTCTCGGATCATCGAGGCCTTGTCGGGCGGCATCACCTCGGCCTTCACGTCGGACACGTCGATCCCCACGCGGTTCGCCATCGCCCCGGCCGTCGTGGCGTCGTCCCCCGTGAGCATGCTCACGCGCATGCCGAGGCCGCGCAGGTCGGCGACCACAGCCGCGGATTCCGGGCGTGGAGGGTCCGCGATCGAGATCAACCCCGCCAGCGTCCCGCCTGATGCGACGAGCACGACGGTCTCGCCGTTCATCACGGAGGAGGTGAGGGCATGCTGGATCGGGGCGAAGTTGACGTCCAGAATCACGAAGAACGGCCGGTTGCCCACCGCAATCTCACGGCCTTCCAGCGTTGCGACGGCGCCCAGTCCCGGCCGCGCGTCGAACCCTTCGGCCCGGGGACCTTCGGGGGCGGCGGCCACGATCGCCCGCGCGAGCGGATGTTCCGACGAGCGCTCCACCGCAGCGGCGAGCCGGAGGACCTCGTCCTTCGAGAAGCCGGGGGCGGCGACCACGCCGGTCACCGCGGGCACCCCCTGGGTGAGCGTGCCGGTCTTGTCGAAGACGATGCGCTGGAGCAGGCCCACCGCTTCCAGCGAGCCGGCGTCCTTGAAGAGGATGCCCTTCCGGGCCGCGCGGCTGGCCGCCACCATGATCGCCGCGGGGGTCGCGAGCCCGAAGGCGCAGGGGCACGCCACGATCAGCACCGCCACGGCGGCCGGGAGGGCGAAGCTTGGCTCGACGCTGAGCCAGAAGGCGAGGGTGGCCGCGGAGATGAGCAGCACGAGGGGGACGAAGCGGCCCGCCCAGAGATCCGCCAGGCGCTGGAGGGAGGGCTTCGAGCCCTGGGCCTCGCGCATCACGCGGACGATCTGAGCGAGGACCGTGTCGTCGCCGGTCCGGTCGAAGCGCACCGTGAGCGCGCCCATCCGGTTGAGCGTGCCGCCGATGACGCGGCTCCCGGGCTGCTTCTCGACGGGGAGGCTCTCGCCCGTGAGCATCGACTCGTCCACCGCGCCCGCGCCCTCGATCACGGCGCCATCGGCGGGGAAACGCTCGCCGGGCTTGACGAGGCGCTCGTCGCCGGGCTTGACGTCGGAGCGGGGGGCGAGTTCGAGCAGGCCCTCGACGGCGCGCCGGGTCCCGCGGCGGGCTCGGAGCTCGATCAGCCGCCCCAGGAGGACCACGGCGATGATGGTGGACGCCGTGTCGTAGTACGGGTGCCCCTGCATGAAGAAGCCCGCGAAGAAGGCGGCGTTGGTGCCGATCGAGATGAGCGCGTTCATGTCGGCGCGGAGGTGGCGCAGGGACGCGAGGAAGCCCGCATGGAAGGGGAGGCCCGCCCAGAACTGAACCGGGAGGGTGAGCGCCAACCAGAGCCACGGAGGCCCGAGATGGAGCATGCTCAAGGTCATGACGACCGTCGCGAGCAGGATCGCCGCCGCGGCGCGGATCGAAAGGTCGCGGAGCTCCGTGTCCCGCTCAGCGACCTCCTCGGGCCTGGGGTCCAGCCCCTGGGCGCGGAGCAGCCCCTCCACGTCGGCGTCGAACAGGAGATCCGCCGCGACGGTGGAGAGGGCGTAGTTGGCCGTCGCGGCCGCGACGCCAGGGAGGGAGCGAAGGCGGTCCTCGAGGCCTGCGACACCCGAGGGGTCGAGCCCGCTCACCCTCCAGGAACGCCGGCGGGGCAGGGCGCGGTAGCCGTGATCCCGCAGCGCTTGCTGGAGGGCGGGGGCGCGGAATACCGCGGGGTCGATCTCCAGAAGGGCGTTCTCGCCGGCGAAGTTGACGGAGGCCTGCGATAGACCGGGGACGCCGCGTGCGGCCTCCTCGATCGCAAGCACGCACCCGGCGCAGTGCATCCCGCGGAGCGACACCTGGACCTTCATGGGAGGCCATTGTAGAGGCGGGAGAAGGACACGGCAATCCGGGCTTCGTCCTATAATCAGGGCATGGACAAGTACGTCCTCGAGTGTCCCGCGTGCGAGGCGCGTTTCGAGCTGAAGCAGTACCTGCCGGACACGCGCGTGCGCTGCCGCAAGTGCGGCGTGGTGGTGATCATCCCGTTCGCCCCGGGGGACGGGCCGGCGGAGGCTGCGGCGCCCGCCCTGCTGGACGCCGAGACCCGCCGGAAGCTCGTGCAGGCGCTCTCGCTCCGCAAGCTGGCGCTCGTGTCGGGGCTCCTGTGCGTGGCCCTCGTGGGCGCCTCCTACATCCTGATGAAGCGGGGAGAGGCGCGGGCCCAGGAGACCGTGAAGAAGCCGGACGATACGGTGTCGCTGGCGAAGATGGAGGAGTTGAACCGTATCCTGGCCTGTCCCCTCAAGAGCGGCTACTCGTGGGAGTACGCGGTGACGGGGGGAGGGCTGGAGCGCCGCAGCGTGGGCGGGGCGTCCGAGGGGGCGTCGGGCGGGCCGGAGTTCACGGTGGGGATCGCCGGATCGAGCGCGGCAGGGACGCAATCGCTCCGCGTGCTCGCGGACGGGATCTATCTCGTATCGGAGATGCGGGGGATCTCCCGCTCGACGTACGAACCGCCCGTGCGCATCGTGACACACCCGCTCTACATGGAGCAGCGCTGGACCTACCAGGGGCAGTGCGTGCGCGAGGGCAAGCCGGCGGAGAAGTGGTCGCTGGAGTTCTACTCCCGGAACGTGGAGAACGTGCCCACACGCGCGGGCGACCACCCGGCGTTCCGCATCGAGGTCAAGGGGAAGAAGGGGGAACAGGACGTCGACGAGGTCCTCTGGTACCGCCTGGGCGTCGGTCTCGTGAAGCGGCAGACGAAGCTGGTGGACGGCACGGAGGAGGCGGTGCTCACGCGGTACACGAGGAACTAAGTGAGCGGTTTCATCAGCTCGTATCGTTGCGCACAGCTTGTAGCGGGTAGCCTGTAGCTGGGAACTGGGCGGCCTGCGAGCTGCTGTCTACGGGCTACGTGCTGGGGCTCACCCCCTTGGGTGGAACTTCCGGTGGACCTGCTTGAGTCGCTCGCGGTCCACGTAGGTGTAGACCTGCGTCGTCGAGATCTTGGAGTGGCCCAGCATCTCCTGGACGTAGCGGAGGTCGGCGCCGTTCTCCACGAGGTGGGTCGCGAACGAATGCCGGATCGCGTGGGGGAAGACGCGGCCGCGGAGGCCGCCCCGGACGGCCCGGCGACGGACGACGCGCCAGATCGACTCCCTCGAGAGCTTTCCCCGCTTGTTGCTCACGAAGACCTGCTCGAGGGGCGAGTCGCCCCGCTCGCCCTCCAGGTACTCCCGCAGCGCCTCCACGGCGGGTTTCCCGACGGGGACCACGCGCTCCTTGGAGCCCTTGCCCAGGCAGCGCACGTAGCCCTCGTTGAGATGGAGGTCGCTCATGCGCAGGGAGGCGATCTCGCTGGCGCGCAGGCCAGCGGCGTAGAGCAGTTCGACGAGGGCGCGGTCGCGCGCGGTGAAACGGCGCGGCGGCCCGGGTTCAAGCAGCCGCTCGAGCTGCTCGCGCGAGAGCGGGTGGGGCAGGAGGCGGGGCTTCTTGGGGGAGAGGACGAAGCGGCCCAGGTCATCCTTCGCGAGGAACTTGAGGAAGGTGCGGAGGGCGGCCGCGTGGCGCGCGACGCTGGAGGCGCGGCGGCGGCCGCCCATGAGGGAGGACATGTGCTCCTGGATCCCCTGGCGGGTGAGGGGGCCGTGGAACTTCACGAGGTCGCGCCTGTAGGCGAGGATGGTGTTTCGGGCCAGGCCGCATTCCACCTCGAGATAGCTCAGGAATCCGTCGATCTGATCCTGCATGGGGCTCACCTTATATAGGATCGGCACGTCCGGGTGGGGCCCTTGACACCGCTCTCGGGGCGGAACTATGATGCGCGCATGTTCCGGAGCATCACGGCTTCTGCCGCCCTTCTTCTCTGCATCTCCTGCGCCTCCGAGCCTTCCGGGCCCGACGAATCACGGACGATTTCCCCGGAGGAGGCCCGCGCCGGCGGCCCGGGAGGGGGCGGGGCAGGCGGTACGGGGATCGGGGCGATCCGGGGGGACGGCGGCATCGCCGGGCGCATCAACAACGAGATCATCACCTGGAAGGACGTGGACGACACCCTGAAGAAGATGCCCCCGTCGCAGGTCAACGATGACATGAGGCGCGCGAAGCTGAGGTCGCTGGCGGAGGAGCGTCTCTACCTGCAAGCCGCGAAGCAGAACAACATCTCCGTCAGCGAGCAGGAGCTGGACGACGACTACCGGCGCAAGGTGAAGGAGTACGCCAGCGAGGACGACTTCCTGGGGAACATCCGGAGATCGGGCATAACCTTCACGGAATACAGGGAGGACCGCCGCCGGCTCATCCTCATCCACAAGCTCTACCGGCACCTGATCCAGTCGTCATGGATGAAGCCCGGCGAGAGCAAGGGGCCGGGAATCCTCATCGACCAGGTGACGCCCGAGGAGATCAAGAAGCATTACGAGGAGAACAAGGGAAAATTCAAGTCCATCGAACAGGCGTGGGTGCTCCGCATCGCGTTCCAATGTCCCACGGACTCGGAGCGCGACGAGAAGCGACGCCTGGCCGAGTCCCTGGTGCGGCAGCTGGACGAGGGGTCGGATTTCACGCTCCTGGCCTTCTTCAATTCGGATGTCCAGCGCCACCTCATGGGCGTGGATCGCGCCTCGATGCGGAAGGACTTCACGCCCGAGACCGTGGCGCTTCTCTTCGACACGCTCAAGCCCGGCGAAGTGAGCGCGATCGTCGTCGACGGGCCCACGCTGAACCTCTTCAAGGTCGAGCGGCGCATGAAGCAGTCGGAAGAGACCTTCGAGGAGGCCCAGCTCAAGATCCGCAGCGAGCTGGAGGCCTTGCGGCGCGAGGAGAACCGGAGGAAGCTCCGGGATCACCTCATCAAGTTCGCCTATATCAGCCCGGAGGGGTTGATCGGAAAGGAATGAGCACGCTGCTCCTCGTCCGCGCGCCCGGGCTTTCGGCCGAGCAGGCCTGCCGGGGCGACTTGGCGGCGCACCTGTCGGACCTCATTGCCGACGGATCGTTCGCCCGGATGTCCGGCCCCGCTGATCTGCCGACCGCCGTACGCGACCTGGGCGCGGATCGCGTGAGGGTGGTGGATCTGCCGTTCAAGGACATGCCTTCGTTCGACGTGGACCTGGGGCGCGTGCTGGGCTGGGCGTCGGGGGCGCAGGTGGCGGTGCTTTCGGACGGCGTCTTCATCAGCCGTCACTTCTTCCCCGAGATCAAACCCGGGACGACGCTGTCGCCGGCCGACCTTCCGCGCCTGCTTTCCGCGATGCTCGGCGCGTAACGGTCCGGAGCCCAGGGAAACCATAATAGGGATGCCTGCGGTGGAACCGACGGCCCATGACCCGGACAGGCCCGGTACGGAGCCGATGAAGCTCGGGGCCAGGGGTGGCCCCCAGGGGCAGCCGGCCACGAACGTGCGCGTCGAAATACTTCGGGCCAACCTGGACGCTGTCCGCAGGAGGATCGGCGAGGCCTGTCGACGCGCGGGGCGGGACCCGGGGGAGGTGACGCTCGTGGTGGTGACGAAATCCATTCCGCAAGGCTTGATCCCGGCGCTCCACCCGCTGGGCGTTCAGGATATCGGGGAGAACCGCCCCCTGGAAGGTCTCGCGCGGGTGGGAGGGCTCACGCAGTTCCGCCGGCACATGATCGGACACGTGCAGACCAACAAGCTCCGCAAGGTCCTGGAATGGGCGGACGTCCTGCATTCCGTGGATCGCCCCTCGCTTGCGCTGGAGCTCGCGCGGGACGACAAGAAGAGACCGGGCCTTTTCCTGCAAGTCAACGTAAGCGGGGAGGCTTCCAAGGGGGGCTACACCCCCGGCCGGGTGGGGGAGGTGGTGGCCTCCGCGAGGGCGGCCGGACTGGACGTCCGGGGGCTCATGACCATGGCCCCGGAGGGGGAGGATGCGAGGCCTGTGTTCCGCCGCCTGCGCGAGCTGGCCGCCGAGTCCGGGCTGCGCGAACTTTCGATGGGGATGACGCAGGACTTCGAGACCGCCGTGGAGGAGGGCGCGACGTGCGTCCGGGTGGGCACGGCGATTTTTCATCGAGTTCTGCTATAATACTAAAATGCCTAAGCTCGTCGTCGAGAAGGGGAACGACAAGGGGAAGGCCGTCCCCGTGCCGGAACACGGGACCATCCTGATCGGCCGGGACTCCTCCACAGCGCTGCCCCTCCGCGACACGATGGCCTCCCGGATGCATCTCAAGATCGAGGTCCGCGAGGACGGATGGTGGGTCCACGACCTCGAGAGCATGAACGGGAGCTACCTGAACGGCTCCAGGCTCAAGGAGCCGACCCGCCTGGTCTACGGCGACCTGATCAAGATCGGCGAGACCCTGCTGACGTTCCTCTCGGACGACGTCTCCGCCACCACGCTCTCCGGCCAGCGGATCGGCGGATACCGGATCATCGAGCGCGTGGGCCGCGGCGGGATGGGTACGGTCTACCGGGCCGAGCAGGTCGACCTCCAGCGGGACGTGGCCCTGAAGGTGATCTCCGACGAGCACACGAAGGACAAGGACTTCGTGGAACTCTTCCTTCACGAGGCGCGCGCGTCGGCGCAGCTGAACCACCCGAACATCGTGCAGGTCTATGACGTCAAGCGGCACAACGACATCTACTATTTCTCCATGGAGTTCGTCTCGGGCGGGAGCGTGCAGGACGTCCTGAACCAGAAGCGGAAACTCCCGGTGGACGACACGGTGCGGATGATGATCGAGTCCGCCCGGGGCCTGGAGCACGCCCACCGGAAGGGGATCATCCACCGGGACGTGAAGCCCGACAACCTGATGATCTCCGAGGCGGGCTCGATCAAGATCGGGGACATGGGGCTCGCCCGGGCGCTCGGGGAGAAGGTGGGGCCGGAGGAAGAAAC
>JAHFOZ010000601.1 GCA_023261405.1 Planctomycetota bacterium | reverse complement strand
GCTTCCTCCTGATGGTCGAGGGCGGCGGCGCGCTCCAGGGGACGCGGATCCTCAGGCCCGAGACGGCAAAACTCATGACGACGAACCAGCTTCCCCCGAAGGCATTCCCCATCTACTTCGGCACGGAGATCCGGCACGGCACGGGGTTCGGCCTGGGATTCTCGGTCCGCACGGCCGACACGGCCTGGGACCCGCAGGCGCGCGCGGGTGAATTCGGCTGGGGCGGCGCGGCCTCGACGCACTACTGGGTGAGCCCCAAGGACCGCCTCGTGGTCGTCACGCTGGAGCAGACGATGCCCTACTCGTTCGACACGGAGTTCGCCCTGAAGGGCCTGATCTACGACGCGCTCGCCCCTACACGGTGAACATCAGCTTGAGCGTGGGGCCGGGGGCGTGGGTCATCTTCATGAACCCCTCCTGCCCGCGCTCGAGGGGGAGCGCGTCGGTCCACGAGGCGAGGTCGAACTGGCGCGACTCGATGAGCCGGAGCGACGTGGCGAAATCGCGCGGGGCGTAGGCGAAGGTCGTGAAGATCGCCTGCTCGTTCCGGATCATCTCGACCCAGGGGAGCGCCGAGTCGTTCTGGGCCATCCCGATGAAGAGCACGCGCCCGCCCCGGCGGCCGGCGGCCACTGCCGCCCGGCGGGCGGGCTCGATCCCGGCGGTCTCGACCACGTACTCCGCTCCCAGGCCCTCGGTGTGCCCTCGCACCGCCTTGACCGGGTCCTCCGTCCGCGCATTCACGACGACGTCGGCGCCCAGCTTCCTCGCCACCTCGAGGCGCCCCTCGTTCGTGTCCACGACGATCACGCGCGAGATGCCGCGCAGCTTGGCCAAGACCAGGGCCAGCGCCCCGATCGTCCCGCCGCCCCAGACGGCCATCGTGTCCGGGACGCCGTCCATGGAGATCCTGAAGAAGTGGCAGATGTTGGCGAGCGGCTCGACGAGGATCGCCTCCTTGTCCGTAAGCGCGTCGGAGAGCGGGTGGAGCTGCGAGGCCGGCACCGAGACGTACTCCGCGTAGGTCCCATGGACACGGTCCATCCCGAAGAGCCACCAGCCCGTGCAGAGGTTCTGGCGCCCGGCGGCGCACGCGCCGCACTTCATGCAGCTCACGAGCGGGTTGAAGCACACGCGCTGCCCCTTCCGCCATCCGCGCACGGCGGGATCGAGTTCCAGGATCGTGGCGACGGTCTCGTGGCCCATGACGAGGCCGGGCTTGCGCCGCTCGCTGTGCCCGAGAAAGCCGTGGATGTCCGAGCCGCAGATCCCCGCGGCGCCGACCTTGAGGAGCACCTCCCCCTCCCGCACCTGCGGATCGGGGACGGCCTGGATCTCGACCTTTTCCGGGCCGGTGTAGACGAGGGCTTTCATGCGGCTAGAGCATCAAGCATGAAGCATCAGGCATCAAGGGAAATGTGCAACCGGAGCATGAGGCATCAAGGACCCCTTCGGGGGGCGAGAGGAGACCCCCTCCACATCTCTCGTGGAGCCGCGTGAGCAAGGTGGGTCCGCGGACCGCCACGTCATTCGGGATTCTGGATTCGCGCTTGATCCTCCCGCCACGCCCTGATGCTTGATGCTCAATGCTTGATGCAGCCCTATCTCGAGGTCCACCCGCCGTCCACCACGAGCATCGTGCCGTGGCAGTAGTCGGAGGCGTCGGAAGCCAGGTAGACCGCGGCTCCCTTGAGGTCGTCGGGCGAGCCCCAGCGCCCGGCGGGGATGCGCGAGGAGAGATCCTCGAAGCGGGCCTTGTCCTCGATGAGCGCCGTGTTCATATCGGTGGCGATGTATCCCGGGGCGATCGCGTTCACGTTGATCCCGTGCGCCGCCCACTCCACGGCCATCGACATCGTGTACTGCCGCATGCCCCCCTTGGCGGCCGCGTAGGCCGGGATCCGCAGGCCCCCCGAGAAGCAGATGACCGAGGCGATGTTGACGATCTTCCCCTTCTTCCGCTTCATCATGTCGCGCGCCGCCGCCTGCGCCAGGAAGAACGGGACCTTCTGGTCCACCTGGAGGACCTCGTCCCAGTCCTTCTCAGAGAACTCGATCACCGGCGCGCGCCGCTGGATGCCCGCGTTGTTGACGAGGATGTCGATCTTCCCGTAGGCCGCGAGCGCCCCCTCGACGACGCGGGGCACCGAGGCCATGTCCGCCAGGTCCGCCTGGAGCGTCACCACGCGTCGCCCCAGCTTCTCCACGAGGGCCTTCGTGGCCTCGACGCTGTCGGACTTCGAGACCAGGAAGAGGTCCGCCCCCGCCTCGGCGAGGCCGAGGGCCAGCCCCTGCCCGATCCCCCGCCCGGCGCCTGTGACGATCGCCGCGCGGCCCTTCAGGCTGAACCGGTCCAGGATCATCGTTCGGCTCCTTCTCCCTGCCGTGACGCCGGCCGGGCAAGGACCCAGCGTAACAATTCAGGCCCCCGTTTCGCCCCCGGATGAACGTTTTCGCCGGCCCCGCGGACATAGAGTCGGCGCTCGCCGTCCGGAAGCAGCCTGTCCCCGCCCGCACTCCCCTGCAGCCGCGGGAATCCTTCGGCCCTGCGGCGGGTTCATGCCGCCTCGATGTTCTCGGGGCTCGGCACTGGCGGCCTCCGCCGCTGCAGGAGCGAGCGCGGATCATGATACGACCTCAAACGGCACATCACGCCGCGTTACCCCTCACGTTTCGTTTC
>JAHFOZ010000190.1 GCA_023261405.1 Planctomycetota bacterium | reverse complement strand
CACGTTGAGCACGTTTCCTACAGGGAAACCGTCGACATCCACGGGGCGCATCTTGATCGACCCTACCAATTCCACCGCCCTGCTGCCTTCCCTCACGATGTCGTCCACGGACTCGAAGATGACCAGGAAGCCGGAGTCGGCAAGGGGCTCATCGTACAACTCGTTGACCGCAGTCAGGGGGTCATCCACATGCTCGTTGGCCACCGTGAGGGGGTCGTCCAGGGGAAGGACGTCCGGCCGCTTGCTGGCGCCCGCCGCTACGGCCGCACGCTGAAGGATCAGATTCGGGGGGCTGTAGATGTCGAACACCGGATCGGCCAGGGTGGATCCCGCCTGGATGAATCGTCCTCGCACCCGGCTCTTGCCCACGTTGAACACGAGCGAGGTGACGCTCCAGACGATGAGGGAAGCTACGGGATAATCGTCGGCGGTGCCCAGGATGTTGTCCGGCCCCGGAAGGATGAGCGAGGCGATCCGGGGGGTGGGGTCGGTCGGGACGCTTTCGTAGACGAGTTCCTGCGCGATGTTCGGCGCGATCGAAGCGTCCACGATATTGGTGGGGTCGGTGGTCGGGCCCTTGATGAAAAAGCGTTCCTTCGCTTCGCTCAGGGCGGTGGCCTGGGGCAACAGCGGCGCCAGAGCGGCGCTGAACGGCCTGTACCACCCACGCGCCTTCGTCCAGAACCGGTGTTGATATTGCAGTCCGTTCGAGAGGGTCTGGAACTGCCCGCTAATCTGATCCTCGAGCGTCTGCCAGGTGACGATGTACTGGGTGCCGTCCCAGGCGACATCCGGCAGCATCTCCGGGTCACCGCCCACGGGGTTGACTTCGACCGGCGCCCCCACCAGGGTAGCCGCCCACGGCGCCGCGGCGGCGACGTTGACCAGCACATGCCGAATGCTCGAGTCGGGAGGATACACGTCCGACATGGTTCCAATGTCAGGGAAAGTATCGGGCGGGTTGTTGTTGGCTTCATCCACGAAGCCATTCCAAGATCCCTGGGAGTAGACCACAAGGAACTGGTTATTATTGGCGTTGTAAGCCACGCGCGGATTGTAGGCGGCGACGCCAGGTATATTGATCCCGGGCGTGGCACCCACGGCCACATCCAGGGTGGCGCCCCGCAGGACCACGCCGGCGGCATCCATCTTGATGGAGCAGGCATGCACGGAGGCATACGTCAGGTAGTTATGGTCGTGTCCAGTCCCGCCCGGCTCAAAGGAACTGGACACCGACTGATGCCAGACCGCCAGGTAAAGCTGGTCGATGGAATTCCATGCGAGATGGACCCCCGGGGCCCGCCAGATGCCCCCCGAGGGCGACAGGTAGGTCATGGCGCCGACGAGAGGATCCACGAGGACCGGGAAAACCGCCTTTTCGAGGTAGGCGGCAGGGATGTGGAGCGCGATCTCGTTGTTCTCGATCGAGATGGGGAGCTCCTGGGTGTTCCCGGCCCGGTCCATCGCGATGGGATCTCTGTAGACCAGCCGGGGGTTCCCCTTCTTGTCGTCGAAGCGGATGGCGCGCTCCCCCATCTTCCGCGCGGAATACTCGGAATCCACCGGGATGCGAACCACGGCCTGCCCCCGGATCGGATTCTTGAGCACGAACATCTGCTGCAGGACCTTATCGTCGAAGTGGTACAACTCCTTCCACGGACCATGGTCATATTCCATGTCGTTGCCGGCAAGAACGGGGGAGGCGGACTTCGAGTTCCAGGCGGTCCCGCCGAACTGGATCCGCGGGCGGCCCAGGTGCAGCTGTTCGCCCTGTCGGGTCGTGAACTCGACCTCGGCCCTCGTCGCCCGGATCCGGTATTCCTGGAGTTGGGCGGTCACGACCGCGCCAAGTTCCGGGGAGGTGGTCGTGTTGAGCGGGCTGCTGAGGGCCAGCAGAGAAAGAATCCACCACCTGAATTTCATGGCTCGCTCCCTATTCTAAGGCTCTTGCACTTACCGGAGGAACTCTAGCGCGCGACCCTGACCCGTCCCAACGGGCACGATCCAGCGGGAAAGTTTACCACCGCACCCGCTGGACGAGAACAAAAAAGAGAATTTCCGCGGGGCCGCGCGACCGTCGCGCTCATCGGCCTTCCCCATGGGAAATCGTGGACCCATCGAGGATGTAACCGGTCCCACTTTCGCGTTGCACGTCTCGCATCATAATCATTACATCCGGGCTCTTCGCAACCCTAGAAGAATCAAGAATAATATGAGGATGGGCCTGGGCCGCAGCGGGCAGGGTCACGGGGTCTCGTCGCCGGGGCGGCCGTCCTCGTCGGCGTCCGCCTCGGAGGCGTAGACCAGCCCGTCGAACTTGCTGAAGATCACGCGGCCCTTCTGCTTGTAGTAGTAGACCGTGTATTCCATGTCGAACTCGATCGATCTCGTCCAGTATCCGCTGGCCCGGTCCGTGGGATGGCCGAGGGCGGCGATCACTTCGGTGTGCTTCTGGCCGGCCGAGACCCCCGGCAGCGGCGGGTACTCCGGCCTGGCGTGGAAGGGGGGCGAGGTCAGGCAGGAAACCATCGACCCCAGGACCAGCAGCGCGGCCACCAGGGCCGTCGGGCGGTACGGCATGGCCAGCCTCCTCTTCAAAGTTCGCTCCATTCTACCCTGCCCCTCTCCCGGCCGGTTCCCCTATTTCAGGACGGAAGACGGCTCGGCATCCCTGCACGCGTCAGTACGCCGAAGCGTGGCGCCGGGCCTTGGGATCTCCCGCGACGCGCAGGCGGCCGTCCGGCCCGATCGAGATCGCCACGGGGTGCCAGAGCGGCGCGGGGCGCAGTCCCACCCGGTGGCCGCGTTCCTTCAATACCGCGGCCAGGCCCCCGAGTTCCTCCTGCAGGACCAGGCTCCCGAGGCTCGGCGGCGACTGGAGGAAGGAGCCCGTGTAGTGCCCCGTGAGGAAGCGCGGCGCGGTCACCGACTCCGCGGGCTCGAGCGCGAAGTCGATGTGGTTCAGCAGGATCTGCAGGGACACCTGGTCCTGCGCGTCGCCGCCCGCCACGCTCACGGCGAGCGCCGGCCTGCCGTCCTTGAGCACGAGCGTCGGCGTCAGCGTGATGCGCGGCCGCTTCCCCGGCTCGATGCAGTTCGGATGCCCTTTCCACGTGTTGAAACTCTGGAGCCGGCTCCCCAGCCAGACCCCCGTGCGGCCCGCGACCACGCCGCTCCAGCCGCTGGGCGTGGCCGCCACGACGTTGCCCCAGCGGTCCGCGACCACGCAGGTGGTCGTGTCGTTCGGCGCGGCGGGGCCGAGGCCGCTCCGGGTCGCGGCCTCCCCGAGGAGGGCCTTCCCGCCCGCCGGGTCGCCCGGACGCTGGACGAGCGAAGCCGCTTTGGGGTCGATGAGCGCGCGGCGCAGGTCGGCGTACTCCTTCGAGAGGAGCTCCCCGACGGGAACCTTCACGAACTCCGGGTCGCCGTAATGGACGTCGCGGTCGGCCATCGCGAGCTTCATCGCCTCGAGCATCAGGTGGATCGCTTCCGGGGAATTGTGCCCCAGGGCCTTGAGGTCGAAGCCCTCGAGGAGCCGGAGGGCCTGGAGGAGCCAGGGGCCCTGCGTCCAGGGACCGCACTTGGCGATGGTGTGGCCGCGGTACTCGACGGTGAGGGGGGCCTCGATCCGCGTGCGATGGGCGGCGAGGTCCCCGGCCCGGAGGAGGCCGCCGCCCTCGCGACTCCAGGCATCGATTTCCGTGGCGATCGGGCCGCGATAGAAGAAGTCGGCCACGGCACGGAGCCTGGCGGACCGGTCCCCGGCGGCGGCCGTCTCGGCCTCGACGAGCCGCCCGAGCGTGTGCGCCAGGTCGGCCCGCCAGCCGGTCTGGCCATCGAGGAGCTTGCGGGCGGGCTTCACGGCGTCGGCGAAGGAGATCGTGCCGTGGCGGTCGAGGGCCGTGAGGCAGGCGTCGAGCGCGGCGGGGACGGCGGCGCAGAGGAGGCCGCGGCCCGGGATGCCGCCCCGTCCCTCGAAGTACTCGCGGGTGGCCAGCTTGGGGGCGGCGCCCATTCCGGAGAGGACCTCGACGGTCTTCCGCTTCGCGTCATAGATCAGGATCGGGACTTCGCCGCCGAAGCAGAACTGATCGTAGTCGGTGATCGTGAGGGCCAGGAGGGTCGCCACGGCCGCGTCCGCGGCGTTCCCGCCGGCCTTCAGGGTCTCGAGTCCGGCCGCCACCGAACCCGCGCCGCCGGCGGCGACGGCGCCCTGCATCCCCTCGGCGCGCCAGTCGGGGTCCTGAGTACGGAGCCGCAGATGTTCGGGACCGGTTGTGCCTCCTTTGGCCAACGGGTCCCGAACTGGCGAGTCGAAGCACTGGGGGAGGAGGAGCAGCGCGAGGAGGAGGGAGGTCTTCACCGACTACTCTACGCGGGTGGCCATAAAACGGACGGACTGTTTTATGGCTGGAGGGACCAGCGGGACTGGCGGAGGACCGCCCGGGAGGAGCCCTTGAGGAGCTCGTACCAGACGGTGACGAGGGAGCCGTCGTCCAGCTGCGCCGTGGAGGGGTAGCCCAGGTCGCCGCCGGCGCCGTCTTCCGAGATCGGGATCGGCTCCCCCCAGGTGCGGCCCTGGTCGCGGCTCACCCGGGCCTGGTTGCCGAAGGGCTTGCGGCGGTGCCCGGTGGACATGAGGAGCCGGCCGTCCTTGAGGCGCAGCAGGTGCGAGGGCAGGCCCCAGGCCCCGATCGCCTTCGGGACCGACCAGGTCTTCCCGCCGTCCGCCGACTCGATCTGCAGCGTCTCGCCGGAATTCGCCTTGTTGTGGTTGCGGATCTGGCAGACGATCCGTCCGTCCCCCGTCTCCACGGCATGGAGCTCGTGGTACTCATTCGCGTGGTCCCCCTCCCGTGCGGGGATCACCGCCAGGCGGCGCCACGTGACCCCGTCATCCGCCGACTCGGCCACCTCGATCTTCCCGCCCTCCCGCCAGATATCCTTGCCCGGGTAGAGCAGCCGCCCGTCGGCGAGCTGGATCGGCCCGTGCGGGCTGTTGACGAGCGTGTCGATCGGCGCCGACCACGTCTTGCCTCCGTCCGTGGACCGGACCGCCCAGACGCCGAGCGCCTTCTTCCGCTCTTCCGGAGTGAGCTTGTCCCGCGCCGCCGTCCACCGGGCCAGCCGCTCCTCGGGCCAGCCCCTGGCGTTCTGCAGGATCGGCTCGTAGGCCAGCGACGTGAAGGTCGTGGCGATCAGCGTCCCCCTCGCGGTCTCCAGGATCCCCGCGTCCCGGTCGTCTAGCGGGCCGTCCAGGATCGTGCGGGGCTCGCCCCAGGTCCGGCCGCCGTCGTCGGAACTCATGACGTCCACCCGCCCGAAGGGGCAGACATGCCCCTCCCGGCCGCCCGAGCATGCGACCATGAGCCGGCCGTCCTTCAGCCGTGCGATCGTGGGCCAACCATGGTAGAGCTCGGGGGACTTGCTGATGGTCGTGATCTCCGGCGGGCGCGGGCGGATCAGGAGCCCCGCCGCGGAGACGGCCAGGAATTCCCTGCGGTTCATGAGTCCTCCCCATGGCTTTACCCGCGGCCCGCCTCCCGGGGTTCACGGCTTCGCTGAGACGGACCCGCGCGCGTCCCTGTTAGATAGCCGGTGCACGCCCTCCTCCTCGTCCTCCTTCTGCAGGACGTCGCCCTCGAGAAGGACGTCAAGGTCCCCATGCGCGACGGGGTCCGGCTCGCCGCCGACCTCTACCGTCCGCCCGGCGAGGGGAAGTTCCCGGCGATCCTGGTGCGATCTCCCTACGGCAAGAACGGCGAGAAGGGCAACGGGACCTGGTTTGCCGCGCGCGGCTACGTCTACGTGGCCATGGACAGCCGCGGCCGCTTCGCCTCGGAGGGCACCTGGGGCGGCTTCTGCAAGGACGACGGGCGTGACGGCTTTGACACCGCCGAGTGGATCGTCAAGCAGCCCTGGTCGGACGGGAAGTTCGGCACGATCGGGACCTCCTACGTGGGCGGCACGCAGCACGCCCTGGCGCTCGAGCGCCCGCCGGGCCTCGCCGCGCTCATCCCCGTCGACGCGGTCTCGAACATGGGCGTCCAGGGCATGCGCAACCATGGGGCCTTCGAGCTCCGCTTCTGGAACTGGGTCATGTCCATCGGCGGCCCCAACGGCAGCGCCGGCGCGCGCGACCCCGGGACCGCCGCCACGCTCAAGGAGATGATGGACCAGCGGCTGCACTACCTCCAGCAGCTGCCCCTCCGGCGCGGGACCACGCCGCTCAAGCTGGTCCCCGAGTACGAGGACTGGCTCGTCGAGGCCATGCAGCACGGCGTGGACGACGCCTATTGGTCGCACGTCAACATCCTGGATTACCCGGAGCGCTACAAGGACGTGCCCGTCTATCTCGTGGGCGGCTGGTACGACTCGTGGGCGGGGAACACCACCGCGAACTACCGCGCGCTCTCGAAGACGCTCAAGAGCCCGGTGCATCTCGTCATGGGGCCCTGGATCCACGGCGCGCAGGGCAGCTCGGCGCACGGGCAGGTGAGCTTCGGGAAGGACGCGGCGTGGGCCGATCCGCTGGCGTGGCGGCTGGCCTGGTACGACCGCTGGCTCAAGGGGAAGGAGCAGACCTTCCCCAAGGTCCGCGTCTTCGTCATGGGGACGGGCGACGGCCGCAAGGACGCCAAGGGGATGAAGCAGCACGGCGGCTTCTGGCGGGACGAGGAGGAGTGGCCGCTCGCCCGGACGAAGTACGTGAGTTTCTATCTCCGCAAGGGAGGGCTGCTCTCGCCCGAGGCGCCCGGCGGGGCGGGGGACTCGACGAGCTACGTCTTCGACCCGAAGAAGCCGGTGCCCACGATCGGCGGGAACATCTCCTCGGGCGGCGGGATCATGCTCCAGGGGGCCTGGGATCAGCGCGGCGGGCCGCACGTGTGGAACTGTCCGGAGCCGATCCCGCTCTCGTCGAGGAACGACATCCTGGTCTTCCAGACGCCGCCGCTCGAGGCGGATGTCGAGGTCACCGGCGAACTCGAGGTCAAGCTCTGGGCCTCGTCGTCCGGCCCGGACACCGACTTCACGGCGAAGCTGGTGGACGTCCACCCGCCCGACCCGGACTATCCGGGAGGCTTCGACCAGAACATCGCCGACGGGATCGTGCGGGGCCGCTTCCGCGAGTCGCTCAAGGAGGAGAAGCTCCTCGAGCCCGGGAAGCCCGCCCTCTTCACGGTGCGGCCCTACCCCACGTCGAACGTCTTCAAGAAGGGGCACCGGATCCGCGTGGACATCTCGAGCTCGAACTTCCCGCGCTTCGACGTGAACCCCAACACGGGCGAACCGCTCAACGACAACCGCCGCTGGGCGCAGGCCGTGAACACCGTCTGGCAGGACCGCGAGCGGCCCTCGCACATCGTCCTTCCGGTGATCCCGCCGGCGAAGTAGACTCTCTCTCATGAAGCGGCTGATCGTCGCGTGCGGCTTCGTCTCGATGGTCGCGTGCTGCGGCGACGCCGACCCGAAGGCCACGGGCACGAAGTCGGGCCGGGCGTTCGCCCGGCGGCTCGAAGGCGGCCCGGACATCGACAACTTCGCAAAGATCAGCGCGACCCTCTACCGCGGGGCGCAGCCCACCGAGGCGGGCTTCCGGAAGCTGAAGGAGACGGGCGTCAGGACCGTCATCAACCTCCGCACGCTCCACGGCGAGGAGGAGCAGGTGAAGAAGGCGGGGATGGAGCCCGTGGAGATCCCGCTCATCGCGGGCCTGGTGGGCTCCGAGCCGCCGACCGAAGAGCAGGTGAAGCGGTTCTTCGAGGTCCTGCTCGACCCGGCGAAGCAGCCCGTCTATTTCCACTGCGCCCAGGGCCGCGACCGCACGGGGACGATGGCGGCGCTCTACCGGATCGAGGTCGAGGGCTGGACGGCGGACGAGGCGATCGAGGAGATGCAGGCCTTCGGCTACCACGACAACTTCAAGGACCTGATCGAGTACGTGAGGAAGTACAAGCCCCGCGGCTTCAAGGCCCCGTCGAAGTGAGCCTGGGTCCGGCCGCCTTCCGCAGGCGGTCGACGATCGCGAGCCCGAGCCCCTCCTCCGGGGGAAGGGTCACCAGGATCGCGCCCGCGCCCTCCCGGTCCGCCTCGCGCAGCCTCGAGTAGAGATTCGCCGCGTCGGGCGTCTCCAGCACCGCGACCTTCAGCCCGCGACGCTCGAGCTGGGCCGCGCGCTCCTGGAGTTCGTCGGGGCGTACCACGATCACCTCCGCCCTCGGGGCGTAGTGGCTCTCGAGCTGCCCCGGGGCGCGCACGTCGGATTGAGCCGCAACCGGGACGGGGCGTCCGAGCAGGGCCTCGATCGCCTCGCGCGGGACGCCGCCGGGTCGGAGGATGAGCGGCGCGGCGCTCGAGCAATCCACGATGGTCGACTCCACGCCGACCGCGCAGGGGCCGCCGTCGAGGACGAAATCCGCGTCGGCGCCCAGGTCCTCGCGCACGTGGGCGGCGGTGGTGGGGCTCACGCGGCCGAAGCGGTTGGCGGAGGGGGCGGCCACGCCGCCGCCGAAGGTCCGGATCAGTTCGAGGGCGAGCGGGTGGGAGGGCACGCGGAGGCCCACGGTGTCCTGCCCGCCCGTGACTTCGTCCGGGACGCGGGGCGACTTCCGGAGGATGAGCGTGAGCGGGCCGGGCCAGAAGCGGTCGGCCAGGAGGCGCGCGGTCCCGGGGACTTCGGCGGCCCACTCTGGGAGGGCCGCGGCGTCGGCGAGGTGGACGATGAGGGGGTGCGTGGCGGGCCGGCCCTTGACGGCGAAGACGCGCCGTGCGGCGGCGGGGTTCGAGGCGTCGGCCCCGAGCCCGTAGACGGTCTCGGTGGGGAAGGCGGCGAGGCCCCCCTTCCGGAGGACCCGCGCCCCGTGGCGGGCGGCGATCGTGTCGACGGCCGCGGCGATCCCGGGCCGCACGTCGCAGAGGACGCTCAGCTCGGCGCGGTGCTTTTCCCCGTGGCCCGTGAGGAGGTAGATCCCATGGGCGCCGGTCGCGGCGGCGAGCTCGACGTCGGCCGGGTGGTCGCCCACGACGAACGACCGCGAGAGGTCCACGCCGTGGTCGCGCGCGGCGCGGCGGAGGAAGAGGGGGCGCGGCTTGTGGCACTCGCAGCCGTCCTCGCGGGCATGGGGGCAGGTGTAGACCTCGCGGATCTCGATCCCCTCCTCGGCGAGGCGCCGCACGATGAAGGCGTTGACGGTCGCGGCCTCTTCGACGCGCAGGACGCCCTGGGCGATCCAGCTCTGGTTGGTGACGATGAAGAGGGGGAACTGCCCGCCCAGCCTCCGGAGCGCGTCGATCGTCACCAACCAGAGCTGAATCGCCCAGGGCGTCCTGCG
>JAHFOZ010000189.1:7211-9355 GCA_023261405.1 Planctomycetota bacterium | reverse complement strand
CGAGGGCCGCGCGATGAACGTCGTCGAGCGGCAGCCCGTGAAGGAGCCGCTCCAGACCGGCTGGAAGTCCGTGGACGGCATGATCCCCATCGGCCGCGGCCAGCGCCAGCTCGTCCTGGGCGACCGGCAGATCGGGAAGACCGCCGTCTGCCTCGACGCCATCCTCAACCAGAAGGGCCAGGGCGTCACCTGCATCTACGTCGCGATCGGCCAGAAGGCCTCCACCATCGCCAACGTCGTCGACACGCTCCGGAAGAACGGCGCCCTCGAGTACACGATCGTGATCTCGGCCACCGCCGAGGACCCCGCGCCCCTCCAGTTCCTCTCGCCCTACGCCGGCACCGCGATGGGCGAGGAGGTCCGCGACAACGGCGGCCACGCCTTCATCATCTACGACGACCTCACCAAGCACGCGTGGGCCTACCGCCAGATGTCCCTCCTCCTGCGCCGCCCGCCGGGCCGCGAGGCGTACCCGGGCGACATCTTCAACCTCCACTCGCGCCTCCTGGAGCGCGCGTCCAAGCTCAGCGACAAGCTGGGCGCCGGCTCCCTCACCTCGATCCCCATCATCGAGACCCAGCTGGGCGACGTCTCGGCCTACATCCCCACGAACATCATCTCGATCACCGACGGGCAGATCTACCTCGAGCCCGACCTCTTCAACGCGGGCGTCCGTCCCGCCATCAACGTCGGCATCAGCGTTTCGCGCGTGGGCGGAAACGCCCAGACCCCCGCCATGAAGAAGGTCGCCGGCAAGCTGCGCCTCGATCTCGCCCAGTACCGCGAGCTCGCCGCCTTCGCCCAGTTCGCGAGCGACCTCGACAAGAACACCCGCGACCAGCTCACGCGCGGCGAGCGCCTGGTCGAGCTCCTCAAGCAGGACCAGTTCATCCCCATGCCGTTCGAGATCCAGGTCATGGCCATCTACGCCGGCACGTCGGGCGCGATGGACGAGCTCCAGGTCGCCCAGGTGAAGCCGTTCGAGAAGGGGCTCCTGGAGCACCTCGCGAAGAATCACCCCGCGATCGGCGAGAAGATCCGGCAGTCCAGGAAATTCGAGCCCGACACCGAGGCGTCCCTCAAGACGGCCATCGCGGAGTTCAAGGCCCAGTTCCTGGCGAAGAAAGGCTAGAGACCGATGCCGGCCGTACAGAACGCCCGGGCGGTCAAGCGCAAGATCCGCTCGGTCGGCAACATCAAGAAGATCACGCGGGCCATGCAGATGGTGGCCGCCGCGAAGCTCAAGAAGGTGCAGGTGCGCCTGATGGAGCTCCGGCCTTACTCCGACAAGATCCGGGAGTTCCTCGAGGGGCTCTCCGCGCAGGTGAAGGACCTGGACTACCCCCTCTTCCAGCCCCGCGCGAAGGTCGCGTCGATCGGGCTCGTCGTCATGATGGCGGACAAGGGCCTCTGCGGCAGCTACAACGCCAACATGGTCCGCTACACGCAGAAGTTCATCGAGGAGAAGAAGAAGCCCGTCAAGGTCGTGGCCGTCGGAAAGAAGGCCGCCGAGTGGGCGCGCAAGCAGGGCCTTGACCCGGTCGCCGCCTACCTCCAGCTGCCCACCGAGATCCCCTTCAGCCAGATCAAGGCGATGACCAAGGGCATCGTCGAGATGTTCGTCTCCGGCGGGGTGGACGAGGTCCACCTCCTCTTCACGCGCTACGTCAACGCCATGACCTTCAAGGCCGGCCACGTGAAGTTCCTCCCCATCGAGGCGGAGGCCTCGAAGGAAAAGACGCTGGCGCACGAGTACGACTTCGAGCCCGAGCCCCGGAAGATCCTGGACCGGCTGATCCCGCGCTACGTGGAGGTCTCGTTCCACCGGCTGCTTCTCGAGTCCTTCTCGAGCGAGCACGCCGCGCGCATGAACGCCATGCGGAATGCGACCGACAGCGCGACGGACCTCATCAGCTCCCTCACCCTCCTGTACAACAACGCCCGGCAGGCGGGCATCACCAAGGAGCTCCTGGACATCGTGGGCGGCGCGGAGGCCCTCAAGGGTTGATCTCGACGTGGGAATGACGGCGATACGGATGGCGACGGACGAGCGGTCGAGGTACAAGCACCTGGACGTCTACCGCCAGGCGCACGACCTGGCGGTCCGCGTCCACGCCATGTCGCTGAAGCTCCCGGCCTTCGAG
>JAHFOZ010000189.1:0-7201 GCA_023261405.1 Planctomycetota bacterium | reverse complement strand
CTGCGGGTGCGGAAGTGCTCCAAGGAGATCTCCGCGCGGATCGCCGAGGCGTGGGCGGTCAAGCGGGAGGGCGCGGAGTTCGTGAGGATACTCCGCCGCGCCCTGGGATCGGCCAGCGAGACTCGCGAGCGCCTGCAGCTGCTCCGCGACACCCGCTCGCTCGCGGACGCGGACCTGTTCGAGGAGTTGTCCCTGGGATACAAGTCCCTGGTGCGGCGGATGGACCGCTTCATCGAGAAGGTTGAGAAGGACGCCGCCCGCGAGGCGAGATCCGGTAATTGAAAACCGAGGAGAGTTTCGAATGCCCGAGAACATCGGAAGGGTCGCGCAGGTCATCGGTCCCGTCGTGGACGTTGTTTTTGACGAGATGCTGCCGGCGATCTACACCGCGCTCACGATCAAGGACGCCGCGCGCGGCATCGACGTCACCGCCGAGGTGGCCTCCCACCTGGGCAACAACATGGTGCGCACCGTGGCGCTCTCCCCCACCGAGGGGCTCGTGCGCGGGATGCCCGTGAACGACACCGGCGCGCCCATCAAGGTCCCGGTCGGCCGGCCCACGCTCGGGCGCGTCATGGACCTCCTGGGCAACCCCGTGGACGGCGGCCCCCCGGTGGTCGGCGAGGACTACTATCCCATCCACCGCTCGCCCCCCTCCCTCGAGGACCAGGAGCCCACGCCGCGGGTTTTCCAGACGGGCCTCAAGGTCGTCGACCTCCTCTGTCCCTTCCCCAAGGGCGGCAAGATCGGCCTCTTCGGCGGCGCGGGCGTGGGCAAGACCGTGCTCGTGCAGGAGCTCATCCGGAACATCGCCGTCGAGGCGGGCGGCGTCTCGGTCTTCGCCGGCGTGGGCGAGCGCACGCGCGAGGGCAACGACCTCTGGCTCGAGATGCAGCACGCCAAGTTCAAGGACGCCTCCGGCAAGGAGATGAGCGTCCTCGACAAGACGGCCATGGTCTTCGGCCAGATGAACGAGCCCCCGGGGTCGCGCCTCCGCGTGGCCCTCTCGGGCGTCACCTTCGCCGAGTACTTCCGCGACAAGGAGGGACAGGACGTCCTCCTCTTCATCGACAACATCTTCCGCTTCGTCCAGGCGGGCTCCGAGGTCTCGGCCCTCCTCGGCCGCATGCCGAGCGCGGTGGGCTACCAGCCGACCCTCGCGTCCGAGATGGCGGCCCTCCAGGAGCGCATCACCTCGACCAAGAAGGGCTCGATCACCTCGGTGCAGGCCGTGTATGTCCCGGCGGACGACATCACGGACCCGGCGCCCGCGACCACGTTCTCGCACCTGGACGCGAGCGTCGTCCTCGAGCGTCGCATCGCGGAGTTGGGCATCTACCCGGCGGTGGACCCGCTCAAGTCCACCTCCCGCCTCCTCGAGCCCAAGGTCGTGGGCGACGAGCACTACAAGGTCGCGCGCGACGCGCAGAAGATCCTCCAGCGCTACCAGGACCTGCAGGACATCATCGCGATCCTGGGAATGGAGGAGCTCTCCGACGAGGACAAGCGCTCCGTCTCCCGCGCGCGGCGCATCCAGAGGATGCTCTCCCAGCCGTTCTTCGTCGCCGAGCAGTTCACGGGGACGCCGGGGCGCTTCGTGTCGCTCAAGGAGACGATCCGCGCGTTCCGGGAGATCATCGAAGGGAAGCACGACGCCCTGCCGGAGCAGGCGTTCTACATGGTGGGGGGGATCGACGAGGCCCTCGAGAAGGCCAGGAAGATGGCCGCGGGCTAGGAGCGCATGAAGAAGTCGCTGGCCAGCATCCTGCTCATCGTGGCGGTGTGCATGGCCATCGCGCTCAAGATCCTGACGAGGTCGTTCGTGGGCCCGCTGATCCTCCTGGGGATGGCGGGCTTGTACTACGGAGTGTCGTTCGCCTCCGAGGCGTGGAAGGCATTCGGCCCGAAGAAGGAGGGCCCCGCCGCGGGGGGCGAGAAGAGGAAAGATGGCTAGGACCTTCAAGGCGGAGATCGTCACGCCCGAGAGGATCGTCTTCTCGGAGGACATCGAGTCGCTCGTGGTGCCCGCGGAGCGCGGCTACCTGGGCGTCCTGGCGGGGCACGCGCCGCTGCTCTGCACGCTGCAGCCCGGCGAGATCGTGATCCGCGGCGCGAAGGGAGAGACGCGGCTGGCCACCAGCGGCGGCTTCATGGAGGTCACGCCGAAGAAGGCGGTGCTCCTCACGGAGAGCGCCGAGGAAGTCGCCGGGATCGACGCCGCGCGCGCTCAGGAGTCGAAGCAGCGCGCCGAGGAGCGCCTGAAGGCCGGGGGCAGGGATGTGGACCGCGAGCGCGCGTCCGCCGCGCTCAAGCGCGCCGAGAACCGCCTCAAGCTCCAGACCAAGCGCAAGAAGTGAATCGTCTTCCCCTGGGGCTCCGCGTCTCCGGCTGGATCGTCACCCTCGCCGGCGGCGTCCTGCTGTTCGCGAGCGGCGGCTTCGGTCCTTCGGGCAGGAATCCCCTGGCCTGGTCTGGCTCGATCATCTTTGTCGCGGGGATGATCCTCACGGCCGGGTCGGGGGTGCTTGCGCAGGTGCAGCGAATGCGGGCGCTCAGGAAGGCTTCCAATCCACCTCGATCTTCCCCGCCCGGACCACCTGCCTCGCCAGGTTAGCCCCGAACGAGTAGGGGATCTCCCGAGGATCCGTCGCGTCCCAGACCACGAGGTCCGCCCGCTTCCCAGGCTCCAGCGTCCCGGCCTTCGCGCCCTGCCCCACGGCGTATGCGGCGTTCACGGTGACGGCCGTCCAGGCCTCGGCGGTCGACATCCGGAGCTGCGTGCAGGCGAGCGTCATGATGAGCGGCAGGCTGAACGCCGTGCAGGACCCGGGATTGAAGTCGGTCCCGAGGGCCACGGCGACGCCCTCGTCGATCAGGCGCCGGGCCGGGGCGTATTTCGAGCCGCCCAGGAAGACGCTGGTGCCCGGGAGGAGGACGGCGATGGTGCCGGCGCGCTTGAGGGCGCGGATGCCGCGGTCGGTGACGGCCATGAGGTGGTCGGCGCTCACGGCCCCGAGATCGGCGGCCAGCTCGGCGCCTCCGGAGGCGCGGAACTCCTCGGCGTGGAGCTTGAGGCCCATCCCGGCGCGGCGGGCGGCCTCAAGGATGGCGCGCGCGTCGTCCACGGAGAAGACCTCGGGCTCGCAGAAGACGTCGCAGAATTTCGCGAGGGTTGCGGCGCGGGGGATCATGGCGTCGATCACTTCCCGGACGTAGCCGGCGCGGTCGCGCCCGGCGGGGGTCTCGTGGGCGCCGAGGAAGGTGGGGACGCAGCCGGCGTCGCGGGCGACCTCGATGGACTTCATCTCGTCCTCGAGGGTGAGCCCGTAGCCGCTCTTGGCCTCGACGGTGGTGGTCCCGTGTTCGAGCATGAGGCGGACGCGCGAGCGGGCGAGCTTGAGGAGCTCGGCTTTCGAGGCGGCGCGGAGGCTCTCCACGGAGGCCTGGATGCCGCCGCCGTCGCGGGCGATCTCCTCGTAGGTCTTCCCCGCGGCGCGGAGCTCGAACTCGGCGGCGCGGTTCCCGGCGAAGACGAGGTGCGTGTGGGGGTCGACGAGGCCGGGGGTGACGACGGCCCCGCGGGCGTCGAGGGTTTTCTTCGCGGAGTACGTCCGGCGGAGCTCCGCGGAGGGCCCCACGGCGAGGATCTTCCCCGCCTTCACGGCGACGGCGCCGTCGGGGAGGATGGCGAGCTCGGACAGCTCTCTTCCCGCGCGGGGGCGGGCGGGGCCAGCGAGGGTGAGGAGGGAGCCGGCGTTCGCCACGAGGAGGTCGGCCGGGAGGCGCGCCATGGGCCGATTATAGCGGATTTAAAATAATAAAGGGCGGCCGGTGGGTGACTGGCCGCCCCGGACTACATGGGTAAGAGGCCGAACCCATATGCATCCATATGGGTTGTGTTATGGGTTAGTCTACCATTGCAGCGCGGCGGGTCAAGGGAAAAGTTCGACGACGACTTCAAAATCCCTGCGCCGGAGGGCGTCGAAGAGTTCCCCGGGCTCGAACGTGTCCGGCAGGGGCCGGAGGCTCCCCCCCTCGTGGAGCAAGCGCGCCGCCAGCGCCGCCGGGATGGCCGCCATGCGCTGGCCTCGGTTCGTGGAGAGGGCCCAGGCCCTCCCCCGGGGGGTTTCGACCAGCAGGCAGCCCATCCCGGTCCCGGGACCGCTCAGCAGGTTGGCCCCGGCGAGGAGCGGTCCCGCCGGCGGAAGCGGGACGCCCATCCGGAAGAGCTCGCGCGCGAGGCTGAAGAGCCGGTTCACGGCGGGCAGCTCGAAGCCGACCTTGAATTCCATCCCGGGCACCGGCGACTCGAAGTGGTGCATGGCGCGGAGTCCGAACGGGAATCGGACGAATTCCCGGTGACTCCAGCCTCCGCGTTGAATGCCCTTGAGGAGTGTCGTGAAGGCTGCGCTGCCCTTGGCGTTCCGGTTCCCGATGTAGAGGAACGCCCGCGCCGTCCCGCCCCCGAGCGCCCGCGCCAGCGTCACGGCGAGTCCCGGGATGCTGGACATCCCCGCGAGCACCCGCGGCCGCCCCGCCACACGATCCAGATAGGGCTTCTCGTCCGCGAGGTCGACATACCAGGCCCCCGCCCGCTCGCACGCCTCCACCACGCGCAGGTCCTGTCCCCGGTAAGGCCCCGCGCAATGCACGACGACGGACGCGTCGTGGAACTCGAGCGGCCCCTCAAGATCGATCCGCCTCCCCTCCGCCCGCGGGAGTTTCGCCGCCGCCGCTCGGGCCCTCTCGAGATTCCTCGACCCGATCACGAGCGGCAGGTCGGCCAGCTCCTCGGCGACCAGCCCCCCGAACACGCCGGTCCCCCCGAGGATGACGATGCGCGGGCCGGCCTCCATCGTCCCAAGGATACCCCGGAATCCACACAATGCCCGTCGTCCTGACCGCGGCGATCCGGGGCCGCACCGGCAACGCCATGAAAAGTAGAGTGCCTGGAGGCGGGTCCTGCTCCTGACCGTCTCTCGGTCAAGCGATTTGCGGATTATCTCGAAACACACCGGTGGTAATATATTCGCAGCAACTCCCTGAGGGAGGAGGTGCGGCTATGGAGTCTCATCTCCAGGACGCAAGGACAGCTTTGCCACTGCACGAGAGCAATCCATGATCCATCACGCATCGAGGTCGGCGGTTCTTGTCGGGCTCCTCATGATCACCGGCTCCATCGGTTGGAGCCAGGACTCGAAGCAGGAGTACGACCTGACCTGGAAGCTCCCCCACGACCGAGCGGCCGCCTACGAGGTCTTTGACGCGACCAAAGGCACCAAGAAGAGTGAGTTCTGGCTGCTCGGCTGCGAACTCGACGGCCGGGTAGCCGTGACGGACTACCGGGACCTACCCCTTCGCTTCATCTTCCGGCGCTGGCCCGCAAAGCTCAAGGTGGGCACTCATTGGCAGGTGAAGGAATTCGCCTTCGCGGACTGCCCGCCGGGGCAGGGAGCGCCCATTTCACCAGTTCAGGTTGTAGGTAGCTACACTCTGCGGTCCGTCAAGAAGGCAAAGCTGGACGAAATGTTCAGGGTGGCCTACAAGTCGCGGAAGGAGAAGTCGGAAGCGGTCGAGGTTGCAATCATCGAGGGGAACTTCCAGCTTTGGAAGGCTCAATGGTCGATCACCAAAGGAATTGTGGAAGTTATCTCCAAGCAACCCTCTACCACGATCGGTGTGACCGCAGCGGTGCGGCAAAGCGATGGTGCAATTCTCGCCGGACGCTTTCACCTCTTGGGCCGGGCTGAAAACTATCAGCGCAGGCTCGACTTCGCAGTGGCAGAGAAAGCAAACGAGGTGACTGAGATCAGCCTCCGTGAGCCGTTAATTGAGCTGACTAAAGGGGGGGTGGCAAAGCGCATCCAGGAAGCCATAGGTCGAGGCGTGATGTGGATTCGATCTCAACAAGGCAAGGATGGATCATACTTCGACGCTCCTTACATCTATCCGATAGGAACCGCCTCAGGCATAGGTTCAACCGCATTGGCGATGATGGCGCTGATTCACTCGGGAGTTCCCATTGATGACCCTGCGATTAGGAAGGGCTTCGCATTTCTTTCCAGCAAGAAGCTTCGGGAATCGTACGACGCCGCTCTGGTCGTTCTTGCGATTGAAGCAAAGTACCTACCTATGTCCATGATCGAGGATATCGAACGTTACTCGGAGGACGTGGCAAGAACGAAGATTCGGAGGGAATTGACAAGAGAGGACAAGGATCAAGTTCAGCTCGCTGTTCAAGCGCTACTTCCCACGCAAGACGCAAGTGGGCTCTTTGGTTATGTGGGCGCATTCATTCCAAATGTTTCAAGTACACAGTACGCAGTCCTTGCGCTGCACTCCGCTTCTCGAATGGGAATCGAGATCCCTGCATCAGTTTGGTCCCGCGCAATGAAGGCAATTGAGAAGTATGCAGTGAACTCCGGACGCGAGGTGGATTTGATAATCCGACATAGGAATGGAAGCAGAACCGAAAGAAAGGTCAAGGAAGTGGGTTGGCCGTATGCTGACCTGATGCCTGCTACAGGCACGATGACTTGTGCCGGAATCTCAACGATTGCGATCTGTGAGGGCGGCCTCCTCAAGGCACGGGCGCTAACTGACGCCGAACTCAGAAGGTACGACGACCTCCTCCTGGGCGGCTGGGCCTGGATGCAAAGGCAATTTGCAGTGAGAGCAGGGATTCCTGAAGGTTGTTCAGTGGAACCGGCAATGCTTCTTTACTACCTCTATGGTTTGGAACGAGCCGGTATACTCTGGGATGTCGAGACTCTGGGGGGACATGACTGGTTCCTAGAAGGAGCGGCAACTCTCTTAGCACTCCAGGAGGACGATGGTCGATGGACTGGTCCAGAGGGATGGCCGGTCATTGATACGGCTTGGGCGCTGCTATTCCTAAGGCGTGCAACTGTCCCTGTCGAGACTCCAAGCCGAACACCATCGATTGATAATTCAAAAAAGGCACCTCCGACACAGCAAGACAAGGAACGGAAGGAGTAACACGCGGGCAAGAGAGCTCATCCCACAGCATGCCCCAAGACTCGGTTTCCAATTAGTTGATCAACTCTGCCGCCGGTCTATTGCCGCCGCTGTTTCCGAACGGGATAGTTATAGTTCACCCCTGCTGCCACTGGGAGACCCAAGTCCATTCCACTCCCCCCCTGCTGACCTACACCCCCCGTCGCCGGGTCGTAGACCACGT
>JAHFOZ010000188.1 GCA_023261405.1 Planctomycetota bacterium | reverse complement strand
AGTCGATGACGATGATGTCCAGGCTGGCGGAACGGACCATGGTGTCGGCGATCTCGAGGGCCTGCTCGCCGCTGTCGGGCTGGTTGAGGAGGAGGTCGTCGAGGTTGACCCCGAGCTTCCCGGCGTAGGTGGGGTCGAGCGCGTGCTCCGCGTCGATGAAGAGGGCGGAGCCGCCGGCTTTCTGCGCGTTGGCGATGAGGGTGAGGCAGAGGGTGGTCTTGCCCGAGCCTTCCGGCCCGAAGACCTCGGTGACCCGGCCGCGGGGCACGCCCTTGCCGCCCAGGGCGAGGTCGATGGCCAGGGACCCGGTGCTGATGCCCTCGATCTCGAGCTTGGTGTCGCCCCCGAGGCGCATGATGGAGCCCTTGCCGAACTGCTTCTCGATCTGGGCCAGGGCCGACTTGAGGGCTTCGGTGCGGCGTTCGTCGCGCTGGGGGACTTGTACCGTCATGGCTCTCTCCTTTTCCACTTTTTCCGCGATCGCCTGGATCATTAGACTCTCCTCCAAAATACCCGTCAAGGGTTAACGCAAAGGGCGTGCCACGCGACGAGCCCAATCCCCGTCAAGAATCATGGTTCCCCTCCGGGGCCGCGTTACGTTTCGTAACGTCACGTTACGTTTCGTAACCCCGGCTCCACAGACAGTATCGGACCATGATGTGCCGGTGTAGGTCACATACAGAGCGCTCGGGGGAAGGTGAAACAACAGGGGTGGAAGGGGCGAAGAAGGCGGCAGGGTGCGAGGCCGCTGCCGCGAAGGATGAGGAGGCCGAACCCTTCATGGCCCGCCCGAGCCGAAGGCGAGGGCCACCTGTCGTGGAAAAGAGAAGAAGGAGGGGGCGGGGAGGAGCCGCGGGACCTCACGCCGCCGTCCCCTCTCAGAAATCTGCGACCCTACTCCCCTCGATAGTCGAAGGGACCGAAGAAGGAATTGCGCTCCTTGAAGTCCCACTTCGTCCCCTTGCCATCGTCGTACGTGTTCTCGGTGGTGGTGGCGCAGTGCAGCACGGGGATGAGGCTGAAGGCGGCGTGCTCGATCGTCGGGGCCCTGCCGCCTGCCCCCGCAAGAGGAGTCGTCTTGAGCACGGCGATCTTGCCGATCCTGACATCGTATTTCTCGCCTTCCGCCCTGAACTCGATCGGCTCGCTCCTGACGTCGATCTTGGAGAAGGCCTTCCCCCAGTTCGTGCTGAGGAAGTCGACGACCCCGGCCTTCTGGTCCGCCGTGGCGTTGCTCGAGACGTAGATGACTCCTTCCCACGATCCCATCGCCTTGGGGACGTTCTTGCCGGACTTCGTCAGCACGACCGCGAAATTGATTCCGGCCAGATCGGTGCTGCCGTATCTCCCCTCCTTGACGTGCCATGCCATGGTGCCCCGGCAGTCGGCGAAGGTCACGTCATGGGCGAATGCACAGGGACAGACGCTCGTGCACTCGCACCCTTCAACCTGCTCCCCCTTGAGCGTGTACGGCGCCTTGGCTTTGGCCATCGCCTTTGGAGGATCCGAGTGGCCGGCGGCCGCACAACCCGACGTCACGAAGCCGAGCGCAACCAATACTCCAAGCAACTTGAGCATGCTCATCGTGCCTCCCTTATCCGATAAACCCGTAAAGAAAAACATCCCTTCGCGCAACGCGATCGAAGCCGATTCACCGCAGCCCGCTCCGGCCGCGGCGGGCGGACGTCCTTGCTTCAAGCATCGGCCGTGGTCGGGTCGATGATCGCCCGAACTTGCGAGACCCTGTTCGCCGGGAAGCCGCCGCACTCGGCGTGCTTCTTGATGATCGCAACGTTGGGCGCATTGTAGACGCAGTAGATCCGGTCGTCGGAGACATAGCTTTGCACCCACTGGATGTCGGGCCCGAGATCACGCAGAATGCCGACCGATTTCTGAGAGATCGCCTTCAGTTCGGCCGGGGACATCTTCCCGACCCCTGGAATCTCGCGCTCGACCACGTACTTGGGCATTGCGTCTCCTCCTAAGGAGTGCTATCTTACATACCAACGGTATGTATTTAACATACTAACGGTATGTCTGTCAAGCCCCAACGAACGAGAGACGAGCAAGCCGACGCCACCCGTGCGACCCTCATCGCTACGGCGCGACGCCTGTTTGCGCGCCGCGGATTTCCCGATGTCTCGGTGGACGAAATCGTGCAGGCTGCCGGTCTCACCAAGGGCGCCCTTTACCACCACTTTCGGGACAAACAAGAGCTTTTCCGCGGAGTCGTGGAGCAGATCGAGCAGGCGATCCAGGAGCGTCTCATCGCAGCGGCTTCGCAGCCCGGGGACGGGGTGGCCCGGCTCCGGGCGGCCTGTCACGCATACCTCGATGCGTGCACCGAGGACGAGGTCGGCCGTATTGTCGTGCTGGACTCACCCGCCGTGCTCGGCTGGGATGCTTGGTGCAAGCTCAATCGCGAGTATGGGCTGGGGTTCTTCGTTGATCGTCTGCGCGCCATCCGAAGAGACGATCCAGCGATCGAATCGACCGCCCAGATGCTGATGGGCGCGTTGAACGTTGCAGGGCGCGTGATCGCACAGTCGGAAGACCGGCCCGCCGCGCGTTCACAGGTGGGTATGACGATCGATCGCCTGCTTGCGGGCGTGGCCGGCACCGCGGGATCGTCGTCGACCTGAGGCGCACAGGTGAAACAAAAGGGGTGGAACGAGGAAAGAACGGGGAGAGTGCGAGACCGCTGCCGCGAAGGATGAGGAGGCCGAACCCTTCATGGCCCGCCCGAGCCGAAGGCGAGGGCGACCTATCGTAAAAGGAAGTAAGGAGGGGGCAGGGCTGGGCCGCGGGACTACTCGGCTCCGCCCTGCTGGAGCCGTCCATGGCCTCAGGATCCAATTGTCGATGATTCAATCCGCGTGTCCCCCCTATTGCACTGGAAACCCCGACGTGATATCAATCACGCCGGTCCTGTTTCGGAGGTGACGTCAGGAGTGGATGAGTTCGACGTTTCGGTGCGCGGCGTCGTGAAGGGCTTCGGCGGGCGGCGCGCGTGCGACGGCATCACCCTCCAGATCCGCCGGGGCGAGTTCTTCTCCCTCCTCGGTCCCTCCGGCTGCGGCAAGACCACCCTCATGCGGCTCGTCGCCGGCTTCGAGTCGCCCGACGAGGGCACGATCGAGCTCGCCGGCCGCGACATGGCCGGCGTGCCGCCCCACCGGCGCGACGTCAACATGGTCTTCCAGAACTACGCGCTCTTCCCGCACCTCGACGTCGCGGGCAACGTGGCGTTCGGGCTGCGCATCCAGAAGGCCCCCGACATCGAGGGCCGCGTCCGCGCCGCGCTCGAGCAGGTGGGCCTCGCGGGGTACGAGCGGCGCGCCGTGACGACGCTCTCCGGCGGCGAACAGCAGCGCACCGCCCTCGCGCGCGCCATCGTCACCGGCCCGCGCGTCCTCCTCCTCGACGAGCCCCTCTCCGCCCTCGACCTCAAGCTGCGCCAGGGACTCCAGGAGGAGCTCCGCCGCCTCCAGCGCTCGCTCGGCATGACCTTCCTCTACGTCACCCACGACCAGGAGGAGGCCCTCGCGATGTCCGACCGCGTCGCCGTCATGAACGCCGGACGGATCGAGCAGACGGGGCCGCCGCGCGAGGTCTACGAGACCCCCGCCACGCGCTTCGTGGCCGGCTTCGTGGGCTCGGGCAACTTCTTCGACGGCAGGGGCGACGGCACCATGGTCCGCACGGCCGACGGGCTCTCGATCGAGTGCCGCGCCGTCGGCGACGTCACCCTCATGGTCCGCCCCGAGAAGGTCCGCGTGAACGGAGGGCCGGGCCTCGCGGCCCTCGTCGAGGAGGTCCTCTACCAGGGCGCCTCGACCTCGATCGTCCTGCGCGCCGGCGACCGCCGGCTCGTCGCGGAGGACCCGGACGCGCGTGTCCGCCCGGGCGAACCCGCCACCGTGTCGTGGCGGCCCGAGGACGTGCGGGTGCTGCCGAAGTGAGGCGCCGCTTCCTGGCGCTCTTCCTGCCCCCGACGCTCTGGCTCGCGGCCTTCATGCTCGTCCCCACGGCGCTTGTCGCCGCGGCGGCCTTCTCGCCGGACGGCTTCGCCACGCTCAAGGACCCGCTCACGCTCCGCATGCTGGGGCGCTCGACCTGGATCGCGCTCGCGGCCACCGCGCTCTGCCTCGCGGCGGGCTACCCCGTGGCCTACTTCATCGCGGGCTGCTCGCCGGGACGGCGCAACCTCCTCCTCTTCCTCGTCGTGCTCCCCTTCTGGACGAACCTCCTCGTGCGCACGTACGCCCTCATGTTCGTCCTGCGGCCCCTGGAGATCGAATCCAAAGTAAGCCTCGTGGTCTTCGCCCTCTTCCACGGCTACCTCCCGTTCATGGTGCTGCCGCTGTATGCCTCAATCGAGAAGCTTCCCCGCCGCCTGCTCGAGGCCTCGCAGGACCTGGGCGCGTCCCCCGCGGCCACCTTCTGGAAGGTCACCGTGCCCCTCACGATGCCGGGGATCGCCGCCGGGTGCATCCTCGTCTTTATCCCCGTCCTCGGCGCCTTCGCGATCCCCGAGGTGATCAGCGGCGGGACCGTCCAGCTCATCGGGAACCAGATCGACCTCCACTTCGGCACCACGAACACGCCGGCCGCCGGGGCGATGCTCACGCTCGTCCTCATGGCCGCCACCCTCCTCCTCACGGGCCTCTACTTCCGCTCGCGCAAGACCGAGGGGCTCGTATGAGGAAGCTCCTGGGCGCGTGGACGGGCCTCGTGCTCGTGACCCTCTACGTCCCGATCGCCGTCATGGGGGTCTTCTCGTTCAACGCGTCGAGGCGCCCGCGCTGGACGGGCTTCACGCTCGACTGGTACCGGAAGACGCTGGGCGACCACAACATCCAGGACGCGGTCTGGAAGACGCTCGTCCTGGCCGCGGCGTCGACCGTCCTCGCCGTCGCGCTCGGGACCGCGGCGGCGCTCGCGGCGCGGCGCTCCTTCCCGGGGAAGCGCCTCTGGAACACGCTCGTCTCCCTCCCGGTCATGGTCCCGGACATCGTGATGGGCATCGGCCTCTTCGCGCTCTTCCACGCCCTCGGGACGGGCTTATCGCTGGCGACCGCCGTGATCGCCCACGCCACGTTCAACCTCTCGTACGTGGCGATCGTAGTCTCGGCGCGCCTGCAGGGGACGGACCGGACGCTGGAACTCGCGGCGCAGGACCTGGGCGCGACTCCCTGGGGCGCCTTCCGGAAGGTGACCTTCCCGGCGATCCTGCCGGGGGTGGTCTCCGGCGCGCTCCTCGCCTTTACTTTGTCGTTCGACGATTTCGTGATAACGTATTTCACCGCGGGCACGGGGAACATGACACTGCCGTGGAAGGTGTACGCCATGGCGGCGCGGATGGGGGTGACCCCGGAGATCAACGCGGTCTCCACGCTCATCCTTGGGGCGTCGCTGGTCCTGGTTGTGGCGGCGCTCCGGCTCTCCCGGGTCCCGGTGACAGGAGGCGGACGATGAGACGATCCCTTCTCGCCTTGGCGCTCCTCGCGGGCTGCTCGCCCGACTCTAAGGGGAGCCTCGAGCTGCACGTCTTCAACTGGGGCGACTACTTCGCCGCGGACACGATCTCCAACTTCGAAAAGGAGACCGGCTGCAAGGTGAAGGTCGACGAGATCACCTCGAGCGAGCAGCTGCGCTCGAAGCTCTCGCGGCCGCCCTCCGGCTACGACGTGGCGATCGTGAACGACGAGATCCTCCCCGGCTTCATCGCGCAGGGCCTGGTGGAGAAGCTCGACCTCTCGAAGATCCCGAACCTGAAGAACATCCAGGCGAAGTTCCGCGGGCTTTCGTTCGATCCCCGGAACGAGCGCTCGGTGCCGTACATGTGGGGCACGACGGGCCTCGCGTACAACAAGGAGAAGGTGACGCCCGCGCCCGACTCGTGGGCGGCGCTCTGGGACCCGAAGCTCGCGGGGAAGCAGACCCTGCTGGGCGACCCGCGGGAGGTCTTCGCGGCGGCGCTCTGGGTCACGGGCGGCTCCCCCACGGCGCTCACGCCCGACGCGATCGACAAGGCGGCGGCGAAACTCAAGGAGCTCAAGCCCAAGGCATGGACCTCGACCCCCAAGGAGCAGCTCGGCAAGGGCGAGGCGCTCCTCTCGCAGTCGTTCAACGGCGACGCGGTGCAGGCGGCGAAGGACGGGCCGGTCGCCTTCGTCATCCCCAAAGAGGGCGGCACGCTCTGGATCGACAACCTGTGCATCGCCCGGGGCGCGAAGAACGTCGACCTCGCCCATCGGTTCATCGACTACATCCTCCGGCCCGAGGTCTCGGCGGCGATCACGAACGAGGTGTTCTTTGCCGGCCCGAACGAGCCCGCGCAGAAGCTCGTGAAGAAGGAGGTCCTGGAGAACCCGATGGTCTATCCCTCGGAGGCCGACCTCAAGCGCTGCGCGTTCCTGGCCGAGCCGCCGGCGGACCTCAAGAAGAAGCTCCTCGAGGCGTGGGCGCAGGTCCGCGGCCAGTAGACCGGCGCGGCCAGACGTAGGCGAAGAGCAGGTGGGCCGGGAGGAAGAGGACCAGCGGGTAGGCCAGCATGCAGAGGCCCAGGTAGGCGAGCGGTGACATCCACGCCTGGTTTTCCCTGAAGAGGCCCCAGGTCCAGTTGAGGTTCTCCCGGGCGCCCGCGAGCCACGAGAGCGGGAGCACCGCGGCCGCGGTCGCCGTCTGAAAGAGGAACGCCCGCCGGTCGTAGCCGAACTTCCACAAGGCCCAGATCATGAGCGCCGCGGCGGCCACGTGGAAGAGCGAGAGCAGCCGGATCGGGAGCGGGATGGCGGGGTCGAACATGTAGTACGTGGCCCCCGCGGGATGGACGCCAAAGAGGAGCCGCGAGGCGAGGTCGAAGCACCAGACGAGCTGGACGAGCAGCACCGAGACGGCCTGCCACGAGAAGAGGAGGCGGCTCCCCGTCCAGAGCGCCACGCCGAGCGCGAAGTTGCTGATGTCGCAGAACCAGAGGAAGGCGTGCGCCCCGTAGTGCATCGCGTAGGCCGGCGCCCAGGCCAGCAGCCACACGCTCCACGTGATCTTGAGCCAGAGCGGGATGCGCGCCATGGGGCCCCCTTCGGATATCGCCGTCCATCGTAGTCCGCGGGCGGTATCCAAGGAAGAGCGATGAGGGAAGGCCGGGGCAGACGCCGGGGCCAACTTAGGCTGCAGATGCTCCGGGGGATAACTTCTTCAGCTGCCTAATTCTTCGGGCGAACGATCGCACTGCCGAAGGTCGCGCTCCCAAATAGAGCGCTTGGCGGAGATACCGGCCGGCGCGACGGAAGTCATTCTCTTGAGCGCAGTAGAGCGCCATCACCGTCGCTACGTATCCGCGAGCTGCAGGGTCCAAGAGACGCTCGTATGCGTAATTGAAATACGACTTGGCCTCCTGAGTTCTGTCGGACGTGAGTAGAACGATACCTCTTATCATAGAAAGGCGATCAACTCCCGGGGCCTTCGCGAGGACCTCTCGTGAGAGGGTGTCGGCTCTCTCCAGGTTGCGAAGATCTCCCTCCGCGCACAGAAGTAGAGCCAGCGCCGCCCCCGCGTCGTCTCCCACCTCCGCGTCCCTCAAACAGCCCTCCAGAAGCGTGAACGCCTCCTTTAACCGGCCGCGACCCTGGAGAAGCGAAGCCCGGAAGCTGTCGACCTCCCTCTGATTGGGAAACTCCATTGCGCATTCTCCAACCATCACCTCGGCCTCGTCGAGCCTTCCCTCCACGGCCAAGCCCCAAGCGTATTCAAGCTTCAATCGGGCCCGCTCTCGTTCTCCAAGCGGGCGAAGGGCCTCGAGCATTCTGGCTCCGTCGGTGAGGGTCGGCCTGCCGGCGATCCACGCCGTCGATCGGGCAAGTCCGGAGACCAGGTAAATGGCGTTCACGATCGCGGTCCCGGCCAGCCAGATTGCAAACCAACTTCCCGAGAACCGTGCCCATCCCAGTGCCCCGACCACCATCAAGACAAAGTTCGCCAAGGGGCCCGCTGTGGGGTAGAGGAGTGGCAAAGAACGTCGAAGTCGCTTTGGATAAGCGATGCAGTACCCCGCCCCCCGGAGGAAGTTCCCGAAGACAAACCACTTCCCTAACACCTTAACGTGGAAAAGGGGCACTGGCGCCCAGACGCAAATGCAGTAAATCCGGTATCCCGTACAAACAGCCGCCAGCCCGTGCGCCAGCTCGTGGAGGAGGACCGCCAAGAAGGGGACCGCAGCAGCGGCCACGAAAATCAAGGCAGCAGAACCCCAAATCTCCGCCAGGAGGTGCCAGTCTTTCGATGGGACGGCCCAAGCCACCACCCAAGCGGCCGTGGCGATGAAGGCAAGGCAAGCCACATGCCGCAGGAATTTACTCACAACGCCAAGTCTATCTCATCTCTCTTTCGCTTGGGTCCAAGTCCGGCGCATAGGTGAAACAACAGGGGTGGAACGAGGAAAGAACGGGGAGGGTGGGAGGCCGCTGCCGCGAAGGAGGTCGAGCCCTTCATGGCCCGCATGAAAACTGGGCCTGAAAGGGGTTCCCGGGGTGAGTGCGAGCGGGAAACTCGGTCGAGAGGCTCATCGGGCGGAGGAACGCGCGCGCCGGGCCGGAATCGCCCGAGCTTGTTTTTCCGGCCCGGGCGGGCGATGATCGACCCCCATGTTCAAGACCCTGATCGCCGTCGCGGCCGCGCTTCCCCTCGCGGCGCCGGACGCCGCCCAGGACCGCCCCAACATCATCCTCTGCATGACGGACGACCAGGGCTGGGGCGATGTGAGCTACAACGGGCTGGAGAAGATTCGCACCGCCACCCTCGACGAGATGGCCGCGTCGGGCCTCCGATTCAACCGCTTCTACGCCGCGGCCCCGGTCTGCTCTCCCACCCGCGGCTCGGTCCTCACCGGCCGGCATCCCAACCGCTACGGCACCTTCCTCTTCGGGTATCCGCTGCGTCGCGAGGAGATGACGGTCGCGCAGGCCCTGAAGTCCGCCGGCTACGCCACGGGACACTTCGGGAAGTGGCACCTGAACGGCGTGAGCGGGCCCGGGAAGCCGATCGCCGCCGACGATCCGCTCCACCCCGGCCGCTTCGGCTTCGACGAGTGGCTCTCGGTCTCGAACTTCTTCGACCTCGACCCCGCGATGAGCCGGAACGGCACGCCCGTCGAGCTCAAGGGCGACGGCTCGGACCTCATCGTGGAAGAAGCGCTGGGGTTCATCGGCCGCGCGGCCGCGGCGAAGAAACCATTCCTGGCGGTGGTCTGGTTCGGGAACCCGCACAGTCCGCACAAGGCGCTCCCCGCCGATCGCGAGAAGGCCGGCGGCTCCGACTACCTCGGGGAGATCCTCGGGATCGACCGCGCCATGGGACGGCTCCGGGGCGAGCTCCGCCGGCAG
>JAHFOZ010000600.1 GCA_023261405.1 Planctomycetota bacterium | reverse complement strand
GGTGCTGCCGGGCGCTCCCGCGCCAGGGGAGATCTACGCGGACGTGGAAGCCTTCGCGCCCGCCGGGGACGCGGTGGACCGCGCGCTGGCGGAGACGTTCCGCTTCTATCTCGGGGAAGGGGTCCTGACGAAGGTCGACCGGGCGAGCATGATGGTCTCGCTCGAGGTGCGCTCGCCCTTCCTGGACGACGAGATGCTGAACCTCGCCGCGGCCATTCCGTGGACGTCCAAGATGAGCGGGCGGAAGGGGAAGGTGGTTCTCAAGCGCGCGCTGGCGGGCCTGCTGCCCCCGGCCGTGCTCGCCCGGAAGAAGCAGGGCTTCGCCATGCCGGTGGCGCGCTGGCTCGGCGGCGCCCTGCGTCCGATGGCGGAGGACCTCCTCTCCCGGTCCGACGGGCTCGACCGGGCCTTCGTCCGGGACCTGTGGAGCCAGCACGTTCGCCGACGGCGCAACCGGGCGCGGGAACTCTGGGCCATCCTGGTCTGCCAGGTCTGGCTGGGACAGTTGAAGTCCTGGCCGGTGGCCCCCGAGTGAGCCGGGCCGTCGCGGGCCTCGCCAAAACCTTGCCGGGGCCGTATCAAAGCAAGTAGGATCGCGACCTGTTCATGGCCATAGAAAGCGTCGGCGTCGTCGGGTGCGGGCTCATGGGCGCCGGGATCGCGCAGGTCTGCGCGGCCCGGGGCCACAAGACCCTCGTCCGCGAAGTCTCCCGCGAGCTGCTCGACAAGGGACTGGGCCGCATCCGCGCCTTCCTGGCCGAGGGCGTCCGGCGCGGGAAGGTGCCGCAGGCCGACATGGACCGCACCCTGGCCAACCTTTCGGGCACCACCTCCGTCGCCGACCTCGCCTCCTGCGACCTGGTCGTGGAGGCGATCGTCGAGAACCTCGAGGAAAAGCGGAAGCTTTTCGCGGAACTCGACCGCGCGTGCAAGCCCGCAACGATCCTCGCCTCGAACACCTCCAGCATTTCCATCACCGCCATCGCCTCGGCCACGAAGCGGGAGGGGCAGTGCATCGGGCTCCATTTCATGAACCCGGTGCCGCTCATGAAGCTCGTTGAGATCGTGCGTCCGGAGCTCACGAGCCCCGGGACCTACGCCGCCGCGCGCGCCTTCGCCGAGGGCCTGGGGAAGACCGTGGTCACCGCGAAGGACACCCCGGGATTCATCGTGAACCTTCTCCTGGTGCCCTATCTCTGCGAGGCGGTCCGCGCGGTGGAGCACGGGGTGGCGACCGCCGAGGACATCGACGCCGCCATGGAACTCGGCTGCAACGTGCCCATGGGCCCGCTCAAGCTGCTGGATTTCGTGGGGCTGGACACGACCCTCTACATCATCGACGTGATGTTCGGGGAGTTCCACGACCCCCGCTACGCGGCCCCTCCTCTGCTCCGCCGGATGGTGGCCGCCGGGCGGCTCGGAAAGAAATCGGGCCGCGGCTTCTACGAGTACCCGAAATGAGCGCCCTCGTCCTCTGGTGCTGTCTGCAGGCGGCCGGCCCGAAGGTCTCCATCCAGGCCGGCGAGACCGTCTTCCATCCGGGCCGGCCCATGCCCCTTCGCGTGACGGTCGAAAACGCCGGCGCCGCCGACCTCGTGCAGTCCGAGCCCGGGGACTGGGTGGAAGGCCTCGAGGTGCGGGATCTTTCGGATGCGGTCGTGAAGGCGGCGGGGAAGACGGCCCCCTCGGATCGCCCCGCGCGAACTTTGCGCCCGGGGGAGTTCTTCGGCCTCACGGTGGACGTCTCGAGTGCCCTCTCCATCCCCGCGGACAAGGAGGGGTGGTACCGGCTCACGTGGACCCTGGGGGGCACGGTTTCGAACGAGGTCCGGGTTTTGGTGGTCCGGGACTACACCGCCACGATCGTGACCAGCCTCGGCGAAATCGAGATCGAGTTCCTACCCGCGGTCGCCTTCAACCACGTGCGGAATTTCCTCGCGCTGGCCCGCAGCGGATTCTACGAGGGGTCGATCTTCCACCGGGTGATCCCGGGGTTCATGATGCAGGGAGGGAAGCCGAAGGACCCGGAGGCGGAGCCGAAGACCTCCCTCAAAGCGGAGTTCAGCGACGTCAAGCATGTCTTCGGGACCGTGTCGATGGCGCGGACCAACGATCCCAACAGCGCGAAGACCCAGTTCTTCATCTGCTTCGGGGCGGCGCCGGAGTTGGACCGCAAGTACACCGCGTTCGGGCAGCTGGTCCGCGGGATCGAGGTCGTCAAGGCGGTGGAGAAAGCAAAGAGCGACCACAGCCCCTGCAAGTGCGGCCAGGCGAACGCCCGGGCGGGGGGCACTCCCTGCTGCGGGAACCACCACGAGGACCGCCCGGAAACCGACATCGTCATCAAGAAAGTCGTCGTCAACGAGCGAAAGAAGTAGTATCCTACCCGGCCACTTGAAAGGAGCCCGGTCATGCTGACGTGCGCGTTCGCGGTGGTTCTGGCGCTCGGCCTCCAGCAGCCCCCGCGCCGGCCACCCCGCCCGTCGCCGCGCCGCAGGGGGACCTCAAGCTCGTGCTGGCCGCCGACCGGGCGGAGTACGTCGTGGGCGACGACGTCCAGGCCGAGGTGACGCTGACCAACGGCAGCACGAAGGACCAGGAAGTCGCGGAACTCTGCTTCGACGAGCGCTCGCTGAGCTTCGAGATCGTCTTCGGCGACTCGAAGAAGAAATTCGACCTTTCGATCGTCCGACCGGATCCGCAC
>JAHFOZ010000599.1 GCA_023261405.1 Planctomycetota bacterium | reverse complement strand
TTGGCGGGGAAGAGAATGGAACGGACCTGCTCGAACTTGATCAGGGGATTCCCGTAGACCTTGCTGACGAGCTGGATGCCTTCCTCGGACTTGGCGCCCACCCTGCCGATGAGCAGGTCGCCCGTGGTGAGCGTGATCTCCACATCCTTCGTGTCGGCGCGTGCCGGGGTCGAGAGCCGGTTCGTCCCGAGCGTGAGCTCCACGATGTCGGCCGCCTGGAACTTCTTCGGGCCGGAGCCGGTCACCGTGCAGCTGAGGACGAGGTTCGTCCCCTCCAGGGCGAGCGAGAGGCCCTGGACGCTGAGCGTCGTGCCGTCGGCGGTGACGAGGGTGCCGTCGTCTGGGGAGGCGAGCAGGAGGCAGAGCGAGGCGAAGAAAGTCATGACGGCTCCAGTATAGCGTCCCCTCGGGGTTTGGGGAACCCGCAGGTTGACCCTGCCGGGCCCGCGCCCTTATAGTCTAGACGGTCCCGGGAATGCCCTGTTGGCCTCCCCAGCCACAAAACAGTCTGTCCGTTTTATGGCTGGAGCGTCGCCGGCCGGCCATAAAACGGACGGAGTCTCTTATGGCTGGCCACGAGAGGGACGGTGCGTTTTATGGCCGGAATCCCCGGAGACCGGGAGGGAGCGGTCCTTGATCAACCTCGAACTGGTTGAGCATGTCCGGGCGTACGTGAGCGGCATGGCGCTCCGGACCCCGTGCATCCCATCCGATTGGCTGGGCTCCCTTCTGGAGTGCCAGGTCTGGCTCAAGTGCGAGAACCTGCAGCACACGGGTTCGTTCAAGGTGCGCGGGCCCCTGGCGCGGCTCCCCTGGCTTTCGAAGGCGGAGCGGCTCTGCGGCGTGATCTGCGCAAGCGCGGGCAACCACGGCCGGGGGCTGGCCTGGGCGGCGAAGCATTACGGCCTGCGGTGCACGGTGTGCGTCCCGCGGACCATCCCCGAGAACAAGGAGAAGGCGATCCGCGCCCTGGGCGCGCGGGTGGTCAAGACCGAGTTCGACGGCTACGACGACACGTCGGATTACGCCAAGAAGCTCGCCCTGAAGACGGGGGGCGTCTGGATCTCCCCGTTCGACGACGACCACATCATGGCGGGCAACGGCGGGACCACGATGCTCGAGGTGCTCGAGGATATCCCGAAGCTGGACGCGGTGGTGGTGCCCTGCGGCGGGGGCGGGATCGCGGTCGGGATGGGCGTGGTGGCCCGGGAGAAGTCGGAGAAGGTGAAGGTGTTCGGGGTGAACTCGGACGCCTCGCCGGGGATGTGGCTCTCGCGGCGCGACAAGAAGGTCTACCTGCGTGTGGACTCCAGGCCCACGATCGCCGAGGGGCTTGAGGGCGGCGTCACGGAGAAGTCCTACGAGCTGGGCCTGAAGTTCATCGACGACGTGCTGGCGGTGAAGGAGAAGGGGCTGAGGAAGGCGATCGCGGAGCTGCTGCGCCACCATCGCATGGCGGTGGAGGGCTCGGCCGTGGTGGGGGTGGCAGCCGCGATGGAGGGGCTCCTCCCCAAGGGGCTCAAGCGGGTCTGCATCGTCCTCACGGGGGCGAACATCGACGCCTCGCGCCTGAAGGAGATCGCGTCGGCGGAACTCTGACCCTGCGGCCGTCGCGTGATATACTTGCGGGACTTATGAGCCAGGCGCCCGCGGGGGAAAAGGTCCGGATCCGCTGCCTCTGCGGGCTCGCCCACAATCTCTCGAAGACGCAGGTTCTCGACGGCCTGGCCCGGAAGCGCCGCAAGTGTTCCGGGTGCAAGCGCCGCTTCATCCTCTTCTGCACCCCGGCCGAAGGCCACCATCACGAGAAGTTCAGCCCCATGTTCCTCGAGGACGTCCCGTCCATGGGCGACACGCAGGAGATGGCGATCTCCGCCGACGGGCCCCCCTCGACCGCCATCCCCAAGAAGATGCCCTTTCAATGCGCCTGTGGCTGCCGCTTGGTGGCCGTGTCCCGCATGTACGGCCGCAAGACCCGCTGCCCCAAGTGCGGCCTCCGCATCGTCCCGCACCTCACCTACAACCCGGACGACGGCAAGCCGGTGCTGACGCTGGAGTTCCCCGATCGTGGGAAGAATTGAGCCACGGGGGATTGAACCCTTGACGATCGGGCCATTGAGTCGTCGGCCATAGGGGCCTTCGGATTTGAGTCCGAGAAGCCTGTGAGCGTCTGGAAATCTCTTGTTGTCCGCAATAGGTCCATCGCGTCCAGGTAGTCGTCCCACGCGTTTCCGGGAAGGAGCGGCTCCCGGTACACGGGGCGGCGTTCGGTGTGGCCGTCCGCCTCCGCCCTCATCGCGGCCAGCTGCTTCTCCATCCACTCCATTTTGCGATTGGCTGCGGCGTCGATCCAGATCCCAAACGCGAGGGGAATTGCCGCAAGGCCGCCCGTCAGCCAGAGGAGTGGCTTCCAGACGGATCGCTTCCGGATTGGAACTTCCAGCCGCTCGATCATGGGGTCCTCGTCTCCATGATATCACGGTGGTCCCAGGCAGGCAGGGGCTCCATCGTCCGCTCGCCGCTTCCCCCCGGACGCCGCCTTTGTGTCCTGGGGTCTTTGTGGTTCATGAATGGCCCGGTCGTGGGTCAGCAGTTCCGTAACCCGTAGTCCACGCTCGCCGTAAGTCTGGACCCGGCAAGGGTTTGGGCGCCAGCCGACGGGGCGGGCATATTCGCATTCGACGCCACCTCATTTTCTGCTTGCAA
>JAHFOZ010000598.1 GCA_023261405.1 Planctomycetota bacterium | reverse complement strand
CCGATTTCGGGACCTTGAACTGGTTGATCATCGCCTGCTCGGTCGAGAAACCGTTCTTCTGGCCGTAGGCCGCGGCGAGGTCCAGCTTGTCCTGCGAGACGAACCCGTTCCGGAGCAGGTGGTCGTAGGGCGAGGTGCGGGTGTTGATCCTCTGCTGGTTGTTGAACGCGATCCCGAGGGTCTTGGCCAGGTCCTCGATGATCACCTCGTGGTCGGGCCGGAAGGACGTCCCGTCCAGGGTGTTGATGCACTGGATGACGCCGAAGAGCTTCGTGTCCTTGAGGATGGGCACGGCCAGAACCTGCCGGGTCCGGAACCCCGTCTTCTTGTCCCAGGTGGGGTCGAACTTCAGGGCGGGGTCGATGGCCGCCGTGGCCTTGGGGTCGTAGACGTCGCCAAGGCGGATCGCCTTCTTCTTCAGGGCCACGAATCCCGCCAGGCTCGCCGTGGTGACGGGGACCCGGATCTCCTTGAGCTCGCTCCCGTCCATGGATTTGGAGTAGATCTCGTCCTTCGCGGGGTCCTTGGCGAAGATGGTGACCCGCGCGCAATTCACCAGGCGCTGCACGTCCTCGCGCACGGAGAGGATGATCTCGTCGAGCGAGAGCGAGTGGATCGTGTCCGTGACCTCGCGCATGCGGCGCTCGGTTTCGAGCTTGCTGGAGAGCTCGTCCAGGCGGGCGACGACGTCGTCTCCCGCGGGCGTACCCTTGGTGTTCGGCATCGGCATAAGCCTATGCTACCCTCCGCTCCGGGACAGTCAAGGGAGAGCCGACCCTGCCGGGGATGGCTCCGATGACGATGGGATCATTGAGGCTTCCCCCCTCCGGACGCCTCACTTCACTCCCGACTTGGACGGGGGAAGCACCTCGGTGATGCGGACGGCGAAGTTCTCGTTCACCACGAGCACCTCGCCGCGGGCGACGAGCCGGTCGTTCACGTACACGTCGATGGGGTCGCCGGTGAGGCTGTCGAGGGGGACCACGCAGCCGGGCGCCAGTTTCAGGATGTCCTGGACGGGCGCCTTCGTGCGGCCCAACTCCACCGTCACGTTCACGGACACATCGGCGAGCAGGTCCAGGCTGGCCTCCGCCCTCGGCGCCGGCGCGGGAGGCGGCCCCTCCAGGGACTCCAGGAGCAGCGGGAGGGACGCCAGGATCGACGAGGGGGACGACGGCACGGCCGGAGAAGAAGGAGGCGGGGACGCCTCCCCGCCCGCGAGCAGGCGGGTGAGATCGTTGATGGCGTCCTGCTTGAGGGGATCGACCATGTCCGTCACCGCCTCTTGGGCAGCTCGCTCTGGGGGAAGATCACGCGGTCCACCACCTCCAGCCCGTCCTGGCCCGTGGGCAGCTCCGCGTTCACCCGCTTCTTGATCTCCGTCTGCAGCGTCTCCAGCACGTTCGGCTTCCGGAGCTCGGCGTCCGACATCCGGTGGAGTATGTCGCTCGAGATGATGTGCTTGAACAGGTTCTTCCGCTCCCCCACCAGTCTCTCGAGGTCGGTGACATTGCCCAGCTTGGGGTTGAGGACCAGCGCTATCTTCAGGATGAAACGGTCGGGCGTCATGTTGAGCGCGTCCGAGGTGGCCAGCTCGCGCGTGTACTGGCCCAGGTCCACCTCCACGTACTTCTGGCCCGTGGGGCCGACCAGGGGCGCGCCGTCCGGCGGGGCGGCGAAGACGCCCGCCACGAACCAGACCGCCACTCCTTCCACCACCATGGCCGCGAGGAGGACCACGAAACCCGCCGGCGAGAACATCGGCGCCCTCGCGCCTTCCGCCCCGGCCGGGACCCCCTCCGCCCTTGCCATGGTTCCTGCTGCTGGAGGCATTCGGACTCCTTACCGGCCCTTCGGGCCGTCCTGCGCGTCCAGGGGCCGGAAGCTCCGGACCTCCCGGTTGTACTCGATGGCGCGGCGCACCACCTCTTCCGGCGACTCCTTCACCACGATCTTCTCGTGGTTGACGAGGGTGATGACGGTGTCGGGCGTCGCCTCGACGAACTGAACGAGGTCCGCGTTCACCACGAACGCCTTCCCGTTGAGCCGGGTCACCCTGATCATGCCGTGCCTGACTCCGATTATACCCCGGACCCGCCCGGGAAGCGCGGGGTCCGCCCCGGAAGGCCCCCCTTTCCTATCGTCACGGACCCGCCGGCGCCTACACGATGTTCACGAGGCCCTCCAGGAGTTCCTCGCTCCGGGCGATGACCCGCGCGTTTGCCTGGAAGGCCCGCTGGGCCGAGATGAGATCCGTAAACTCCTTCACGAAATCCACGTTCGAGGCTTCCAGCGCCCCGCCGGCCAGCGTCCCGAACCCGCCGGTCCCCGGCGCGCCCTAGAGCGCCGGTCCGGAATTCGTTCCCGCCCTGAAGAGCGGGCCTCCCCGGTGCTCGAGACCGTCCGGGTTGGAGAAGCGCGCCAGCCCCACGCGACCCAGCGTACGGAGGGTGCTGTCGGAGAAGATCCCCGTGATCGTGCCGTCCGCCCCCACGGAGAAGCCCGTGAGCGTCGCCCCGCCCACCACGAGATCCCCCACCGGGATCACGAGATCCTGGAGCGTCCCGACTCCCGGAACGGTGAACGTGGCCAGGTCGGCGTTGAGCCCCTGGACGGCCATCCCCGTGGCGGGGTCCACCAGCCGGTCCTGCGCGTCGAGCGAGAAGGTGCCGTCGCGCGTGTAGAGCCGGCCCCCGGAGTCCTCCTTCAGGAT
>JAHFOZ010000187.1 GCA_023261405.1 Planctomycetota bacterium | reverse complement strand
CTCCAGTGCCGGCTCAAGCCCGAGGACGTCGAGCGCATCTTCGGCAAGGTCAACCGAATCTGGAACAAGGCGGGGATCGCGCTCCGCGTGGAAGCCCTCCTCCAGGAGAAGGCCGTGGTCCCCAAGGATTTCAACGGCATGATCGCGGCCCTTCACGAGTTCAAGGGGACTCGCCCCGAGGAGAGCCTGGGCGAGGACCTCCTGCACGTCTACTTCCTCCACCGGCTCCCGACCAACGGGGTCTACCAGGGCTGCGACGCCATCTTTGTCAAAGACGCGGCCTCCCTGCGCGAGGTCAAGGGGGGCGTGGACGAGCCTATCCCCCGGGTCACCTCGCACGAGATCGGCCACGCCATGGGCCTTCAGCACCGCCAGGACACCATCAACCTCATGGCCTCCGGGACCACCGGCTGGTCCCTCAACAACGACGAGATCGATCGCGCGCGGACCTGGGCGCGGAAACAGGACTGGGTGATTGCTCCCGCCAAAGCCCTGGAGCTGAAGCATTTCGCCCTCCTCGCCGCCCTTCCGGGCGACTCGCCCGTCAAGGAGAAGGCCCGGGCCGCCCTGCAGCTCGGGCGCTAGAGCGAGTTACATTACTACAACAGCATTCCCGGCCCTTTGGCCTGCATTCCGGGTTACAATGAGGGCGTCCAATCTCCATGGGACTGATGAATTTCACCCTCTTCCTCGCCGCCCTCCTCGCCGCCCCGCAGCAGCCCTCCGAGAAGAAACGCCCGGACATCCTCGTGGGCGGCCAGACGGGATGGAGCGCCCGCGTGGTGCAGGGCGAACCCGCGCCCGTCATCCTTGAACTCGACAACATCGGCAAGGACCGTGAGATCCGGATCACTCTCGCCTGGGGCTTTGCGGGCCTGCACCAGGACCGGGTCCCCACGCCCGACAGTCTCCGTGGGGCGGCCGGCCCGCGCTATGAACTGAACACGTCCATCGGCGGCGGGGCGCGCAAGCGCATCCACACCACGGTCCGCACTCTGGAGGGCGACGGCCTCAGCCTCTGGGCCTTCGTGCTGGGCGCGGACGGGAAGTTCATCTCCTCGGGTGAGTTGCCCACACGGGCCATGGACCCCAAGAAGCGCCTCGTGGTCTTCGTGAGCATCGCCTACCCGCCCGGTGTGGACAAGGTCCCCTTCGAGATCGCCCGCGTCCTCCCCCAATACCTCCCCGAATCCGCCGAAGCCTACGCCGGCGTGGAGGCCCTCGTGTGGCTGGACCCCGACGGCCGCGACCTGGCCACGGACGCGCAGGTCGCAGCCCTCAAGGCCTGGGTCTCCGGCGGCGGCCACCTTGTCGTGGCGCGCAATGCCGACACCGGCCTCACCGGCACCGCCCTCATGGAATTCCTCCCGGTCAGCCTCCTCGGAAGCCGACCGGTGGACAGCCTGAGCGGCCTCGGCGCCGAGATCAAGAACCCGCCGTCCGGAGGGGCCGCCCTCCTCGGGACGCGCGTGAAGGAGGGCCGGGCGCGCCTCATGCAGGGGGACATCCCGCTCGTCGTGGAAGCCCCGCGCGACGGGGGCCGCGTCACCTTCGCCTCCTTCGACCCGACCAAGGAGCCTTTCTCGAGCTGGCCGGATATGCCCTCGCTGTGGACCTGGCTCATCCCCGTGCCGGCCCCACTCCCGTCGAAGGACGACGCCCCGAGCCCGCCGCCCCTGGCGCTCGGCTCGCACTCCCTGAACCGGCTGGCCCCGCGCATCCCCGGCGTGACCCCTCCCTCGCTCACGAGCCTCTTCGTGATCATCGGGGTCTACGTCGTGGTGGTCGGCCCCCTGGACTACTTCCTCCTCCGCTCCTTCCGCCGACTGGAGTTCACGTGGTTCACCTTCCCCGCCTACGTGCTCGGATTCACCGCCCTCATCCTCGTCATGGGCGGCGCGTTCATGTCCGGGTCGTCCTACCAGCGCGACCTCGCCGTGGCGGACCACTATCCGGAGAGCGGATTCTGGCGCCGCCGCGCGCTCGGCGCCCTGCTCAGCCCCGTCCAGGACGTCTTCGCCCTCAAGGGGGCCTTCCCGCTCAGCGTCAATTTCCTCTCAAGCGGTCGCTCGGATTCCGATCCCGTGGACCGCATCCTCATCCGGCGCACGCCGGGACCCGAGGCCGGGAACCTCTTCGTGAACCGCAACGCCACCGCCCTATCCCTCATGGACAGTTCAGGCCGCGACCCCTCGCCCCTCTCGTTCACGCTCAAGCCCGCCGGGGAGAATGAACTGCTTGTCACGGTCCGGAATGCGAGCGGCGCGGTCTGCGATCACGCCATGCTGCTCAGCGCGGGCGGTGTGTACTCCCTCCCGGAGATCCCCACCGGAACGAGCGAACTGCGCGCGAAGCTCGCCTTCAGCGACGCGGGCGGGTTCGCCCGCACGGAGGGCGCCTCCCCCGACTCCGGGGCCCCCAACGAGCGGCAGCGCTACAACGGCGAAGAGCCCGCGACCCAGATGAAGGAGCAGGAGGAGTCCCTGAACGCCGAGGCCCGGCGCGTCCTCATCGGGCTCAGCTTCTCCTCGACCCAGCGCGCGCCCGCGCTCACCGGGCTCGCCCGGGACCTGGACATCACCCGCTGGGCGGATTCCGGCGGCTCTGTGCTCCTCGCCTGGCCCCGTTCGCCCGACACCCTCGTGGGATACTCCCCCCGCGCCGGACGGCGCAGCGCGGCCCTTCTCTACCGCATCTTCCAGAGGAAGACATCATGATCGAGATCCGGGGCCTCGCGAAGTCGTACGGCGCCCACCCCGCGCTCCAGTCGCTGAGCTTCACGATCGAGGCGGGCGACATGTTCGGCCTCATCGGCCCGAATGGCGCGGGAAAGACCACGCTCATCCGCATCCTCGCCACGCTGCTGCAGCCCTCGCAGGGCGGCGCCACGGTGGACGGCCACGACGTGGTGCGCGACGCCGGCGCCGTTCGCCGGATGATCGGCTACATGCCCGACTTCTTCGGAGTGTACGAGGAGCTCAAGGTCCGCGAGTACCTCGAGTTCTTCGCGGCCACCTACGGGCTGCGCGGCGCGAAGCGCAAGGCCACGGTGGACGGCGTCCTCGAGCTCACCGACCTCAAGGGCAAGCGCGACGCGATGATCGCCTCCCTTTCCCGCGGCATGCAGCAGCGCTTGGGCCTGGCCCGCGTCCTCGTGCACGATCCCAAGGTGCTCCTCCTGGACGAGCCCGCCTCCGGCCTGGACCCACGCGCGCGTATCGAGATCCGGGCTCTCCTCAAGGAGCTTCGGAGCATGGGGAAGACGATCCTCATCTCCTCCCACATCCTGGCCGACCTGGCCGACCTGTGCAACAAGATCGGCCTCATCGAGAAGGGGAGGCTGCTCTACGCCGGCGGGCTCAAGGAGGCCATGGCCCAGGTTCAGGGCGACGACCTCTGGTTCGTCGAGGTCTTCGAGGAGACCGACCGCGCGAAAGGGATCCTCGAGAAGCAGCCCTGTGTAGAGGCGGTGGAAGATGCGGAGGGGCTGCTCCGCGTGAAGCTCCGCCCGGGCACGCGCGACGTCCACACGATCCCGCAGGCCCTGGTCCAGGAGGGGCTCCGCCTCAAGCTCTTCAAGGTGGCGGAGGTGACCCTGGAGGACGCCTTCCTGCGCCTCACGAAGGGCGAGGTGTCGTGATCCGCGCCGTGGTGCAGCATGGATGAGGCCCCGCGCTCGCGCCCCGCCCTGCTCGACCCGGTGAGCAAGCGGGAGATCCAGGGGATCGCCCGGCGCTGGCAGACTTACGTGGGGCGCGTCGTCTACGTCGGCCTCATCGGCTACGTGGTCTACCAGTTCTGGAGCAACGAGATCTCCAGCCACGCGGGGATCTTCACCGCCTCCGACTACGCGGAACTGGGACGCAAGCTCTTCCACGGGTTCGCGATCGTCCAGCTCGTCTTCGTGACGGTGGCCGCGCTCGCCGCCGCGGCCGACTCCGTGACCCGCGAGGTCCGCTCCGGGACGCTGGGCCTCCTCCTCCTCACGCCCCTGACGCCCGCCCGCATCGCCCTGGGGAAGTGGATGGGCGCGATGACGCAGGCGATCGGGGTCATCCTCTGCGGGCTCCCCGTCCTCGCCATCTGCGTCTACCTCGGCGGCGTGGGGCTCTGGGAGCTGGGCTGGAGCACGGGCCTCACGCTCGCGGCGGCCGCGCTCAGCGCAGCGCTCGCCCTCCGCTACTCCGCCGTGGCCGCCACCCCCACGCGCGCGATCCTGATGACGGTTTCCGCTCACGTGGGGCTGGCCCTGGCGCCGCTCCTGCTGTTCTTCGCCCTCGGGCCGCTGGCCAAGCCGGTGATTACCTGCGTCCATCCGGGCTATGCGGCGTGGGGGGCGATCTACGGCGGCCTGGGCGAGTTCGAGACCTTCGGATGGATCCTGGCCACACCTCTGACGCTGTTCTTCTCCTGGCTGATCGTGGTCCGGTCCGCCGGCCCGCGTCTTGAGAAGCGCGCCACCTCGCCCCCGTCCAATTCCACGTTGCGCGGCGACTTCTCGAGCCTCGACGCCTGGTATTCCCGCCTCCCCGGCGTCCGCCGGTCCAGGAAAGCCGCGACCCGCTTCCGGGGCGACGTGTGGGAGCACAACCCTCTGCTCTGGAAGGAGCTCGCCACGCGCGCGGCCGGCCACGTGAACCGCGACGTGAAGCAGGTCTTCCTCATCTACTTCTCCGTCTTCATCCTCGCGTGCTGGATCGTGACCACGGGGGACAGCTTCGGGACCTTCGTCTTCCTGGGCGCGCTCTTCCTCCTCATGGCCATCACCAACGGCGCCTCCCTTTTCTCGACCGACAAGGAGGGCCGGAAGATGGAGATGCTCCTCTCCACGCCCGTGACCGCAGGGCAGATCGTGAACGCCAAGCTGCTCTCCGGGGTGGTGAGCCCCGAGGCGCTCTCCGTTCTCTCGCTCTGGCTCCTCACCGTGGTGGGCTGGTCCTGGAGGGGCGGCCCCGTGGGCATCCTGGCCACGGCCCTGGCCTCAAGTCTCTTCCTGGCTTTCGCCTACGTGATGGCCGCTGTGACCTCGCTTCGCGCGCCCACCCTGCGCGGCGCGTTCACGGCCTCCCTCGTCGTCATGGTCTGCCTGCTCGTGGTCCTCCCCTCCATCGCCACGGTCCTGGACACCCGGTCCAATTGGGCCGCCCTTCTGTCGCAGGTCCTCCATCCGCTGTGGATCCTCGGCCATGCGGAGAACCAGGGCCCCTCCTATGTCTGCCTTCCGGTCTACCTCCTCATCTACGTGACCCTTACCACCGGCCTCCTGCTGGCCCTCCCGCCCCTCTTCCGGCGGACGATGGGGCGACTTTGATTCGCGCCCGACCGCGCCGCACAAGGACTCCCGTTCGCGATGAGCCCTGCGGTGTCGGCCTCTTCGAGCTGGATCCCCTCATGCTCAAGGAACTCCGCGGCTCCACGAGGAAGTGGCAGACCTACGTGCAGCGCATGCTCTACCTGGCGCTCCTCGCCTGGGTGCTTCACCCCCTCTGGGCCGGGTTCGCCGAACCCGGGGCCGCCCTCTCCGTTTCCGACTATGCCAACGCGGGGCGCCGGCTCTTCCGGGGCTTCCTCCCGGTGCAGATCGGGTTCGTGACCCTGGCCGCCATCGCCGCCGGCTCGGACATGATCACGCGGGAGGTGCGCGCGGGCACGCTCGGGCTGCTGGCGCTCACCCCGCTGAGCCTCAAAGGGGTCCTCGTGAGCAAGTGGAAGGCGGCGTCAGTGCAAGGGGCATTCCTCATCCTCTGTGGCCTGCCGCTCACCGGGGTCTGCTTCTTCCTGGGCTCCATCGGAGTGTGGGATGTCGTGTGGAGCAGCGCCCTGACCCTGGCGCTCGCCACGCTGGGGGCCCTCGTCGGGGTCCGCCATTCGGCCGGCTCCGCCACGGCCACGGCCGCCCTCGCGAAAGCCCTCGCCTTTACGGCCGGCATCGCGATCCTGGCGGTCCTCTGCCCCCCGGTCGGAATCCTCCTCGCGGTGGTCCTGACCGTGGGCCAGGCCCGGGGGGCGATGGATGACCTCCGGCGCCGCTCCCTCTTCAGGTCGGGGACAGGGACGGTCACGAACGATCTCGAACGGATGCCCGCATATCGCGGCGACGTGGAGCGGCCCGAACGCCCGCGCCGGCTCTACGACGGCGGCGTCTGGGAGGACCACCCGCTGATCTGGAAGGAACTGGCCACCGGTGGGGGCACCGCCCCGAAATCGGAGACCCGTGCCTTCCTGTTCGGTCTCCTCGGAGGCGCCGGCGTCCTGTGCTGGATCTACGACGAGGGCCAGTCCCTCGGCACCTTCCTCGGGCTGGGCGGCCTCATGATATTCCTGGCGCTGGGCCGCGGCGCTTCGCTCTTCGTCCCGGAGAAGGAAGGGCGGCGCTGGGAGATGCTGCTGGCGTCGCCCGTCCCCCCTGCAAGCCTCGCGAGTGCGAAGCTCGTCGGGGGCCTCCTCTCCCCCTGGTCGCTCACGGTCCTGGGCCTCTGGCTCGTGGCGTGCGTCGCCTGGGGATGGCGCCACGGTCCGATCGGCATCCTGACCCTGGCCGTCGCCTCCCTCCTGATGCTGGCCCTCGCGTACTCCATCTCGGCCCTCTTTTCGCTCCGAGCACGGACCATTCGCGCCGCCTTCCTGGGCTCCGCCGGCGTGCTCACACTCCTCCTCGTCGTCCTCCCGTGGATCACGGGCACCACGCCGGCCGCGCTCCACCCGCTCGGCCTCATCGATGCGCTCCTCCCCCGGATCGACCCGCGCGCCGTGGAGCTTCCGGCCCCGCCCGGCCTCCTGCCTCTCGCGCCCTACATCCTCGTCTACGGCGGCGTCACGGCGGCGCTGCTCGCCGTGATCCTGGCCCGCTTCCGCCGCTGGTGCGTCGCATGAACGCCCCCCCGGATCGTCGATCCGCTCATGCTGCCGGCAAGGAGCTGCCTGGCCGCCGGGCGCTGACCGTCTACCGCCGCACGACGCCGAGCAGGAGGGCCACGATGAGGACGAGCGGCCACGCGATGGCCGACGTGGATGCGGAGGCGTGGCATTCCGCGTGGTGGTCCTCGACGTCATCGGGGTCGATCACGTCCACCCAGGCCCCGTCGCTCAACTCGCCTCCCGCATTCCGGGTGTACACCCAGTACCGGTAGGAGCGCTTGAACCGGGCGCCCGGGTCCGTGAGCGACGTGGGAAGCCCGGCGAGCTCGGTGAGGGTCTCATCGAACGCGTCGAGACGCTCCCGGAAGATCGTCAACCCGACCACGGACGGGTCCACCGGGAGCGTCCACGATATCGTGATCGTTCCCTCGGCATTCCGCACGGCGCCGATCGTTGTGATCGGAAGCGGAGGAGTCAGAAGCGCGCCCAGGAGTACGGCGCCCGCGATCTTCATCTGATAGATTATAGTCGATGAACCTGACCGAACGGTTCGACATATCCCCCGGGAAGGTCGCCGCGCTCCTGGACCGGATCCGCACCCTGGGGATCGATGCCCGGGCCATCGAGGAGCAGCACGTCCGCGGAGGGGGCCCCGGCGGCTCGAAGATCAACAAGACGTCCAACTGCGTGGTTCTGCGCTACGCGCCGCTGGAGCTGGTCGTCCGCTGCCAGCGCGAACGGCGGCGCTCTCTGAACCGCTTCCTGGCGCTGCGGGAACTGGTGGACCAGGCCGAGCTACTTCTCTCGCCGGGGACGTCGCAGCGCCTGAAGGACATCGAGCGCCTCCGCGCGAAGAAGGCACGCGCCGGCCGGCGGTCCCGCGCGCGGCACGTCCCCGGGGGCGGATCCACATCGAGCCGCCGTGCCGGGCCGCACGGGGACACTCCGGGGGATGACTGCACCCGGACCGCTACGGGGCCGTAACCCTGGCGATGGCGGCGTCCAGGGACTCGGCCCACGGGAAGATGGTGTCGACCCCAACCGTGGTAAAAAAGTTCCACTGGGCCGTCTTCGCGGGACGCACGTAGCACAGGCGGCCCTTCACCTTCTCGAACTGCGCGGCGGCGTGTCCCAGCGTGTTGATGCCGGCGCTCGAGATGTAGGTCAGCTCCGAGAGGTCCACGACCATGGCCAGTTGCTTCCGGTCCAGCTGGGTCTGGATGGCCTCTTCGATCTTGTAGTAATGGACATGGTCGGCGGCACCGGACACCCGGATGAGACAGAGACCCGGCCGTTGCTCCACGACGACCTTGAGCTCCGTCACCGCCACGCCCGGGATTCTACCGCCCTCCCGGCTGGAGGCCAACCTTTAGCTTGGATCCGGGCGCGCCGGAATGGGGAAAACGACCCGCGCCAGGGTGCAGGACCGCCCGGCTCACCGGTTGAGGGTTTCCTCCAGGAGGGCCTTCCCCTCCCGGGTATAGAGCGCCGCCGAGAGCGGCCGCTGAATCTGCCCGTGGAGGAACGGGAGCTGCCGGAACTGTTCCTTCGTCGTCTCCTTGAAGCTCGCGTCGAACATCTCCAGGTAGGCCTGCATGGAGTTGTTCGTGGGCCCGAACCCGCGGGCGTAGAGATGCTTCTGCTCGAGGTCCCGCACCACCTCCTCGGCGGAGGCGTAGCGGCGCGCGGGGTCCCGCGCGAGCATTTTCATGCAGATCATCGAGAGCTCCTCCGGCACGTCGTTCCGAACCAGCCCCGGGGCCGGAAACGACCGGTCGAGCAGCTTCCGCACGAACTCCAGGCGCTCCGCAAGCGGCTTCTTCGACGGGACGCGCTGGAGCGATACGCCGGTGAGCAGGAGGTACAGCACCAGCCCCAGGGAGTAGAGATCGGTGCGGAGGTCCACCTCCTTCCCCAGGATCTGCTCCGGGGAAAGGTACGGCAGCTTCCCCGTGATCCCCCCCGCCTCCCCGCTCACCGCCACGCCGAAATCCGAGAGCTTCACGACCCCCTGGAGGTTCAGCAGCACGTTCTCGGGCGAGATGTCACGATGGACGATGGACTGGTGCGCGTACGCGAGGGCGCGCGCGACCCGGCTCACCGCGAACGCGGCCAGCGGCACGGGGATCAGCAGGTCGCGCTTCACGTGCTCGTTCTGGAAGGTCCGCAGGTCGGTCCCTTCGATGTAATCCATGACGATGAGGTACAGTTTCCGGTCGATCACGGTCGGGGGGGAGATCCGCAGTCTGGTCCGCGCATCCGCGAATCGGCCGCCCGGCAACGCCCTGCGGACCTGCACCTTGAGGCGGTGCCCGGTATCCGAGGAGAGGGTGTCGTATCCCTGGACGAACTCCGCCGGCAGCTGGGCATAGGGGATGGATTCCATCCCGTACGTCTTGACGATGTTCTCGTGCCGCAGCCCGGTGGCGATGTTGGCCTCCTGCTTCAGGCGCGTCTCGTGGTCGGCCCCCTTGGTGCGGATGGTCTTGAGGGCCACGAGGTCCGCCACGCCCTCGCTGTTCTTCTCCGCCAGCAGGACGACCCCCATGCCGCCCCGCTCGATCTCACCGACGATCGTATAGGCCGAGGAGGATCCGAATTTCAGGCCCGAGAGATCCATGCATGGATTATATGCGCCGCCACCGGAGATTCACAAGGCATGGAGATCCCGATGATCAGACGGACCACGAAGG
>JAHFOZ010000597.1 GCA_023261405.1 Planctomycetota bacterium | reverse complement strand
GATCCTCAGCAACGCCCGTTTCAAGGCGGTGGTCGACCACCTCACGCTCTTCGAGGGGGAGAAGATTCCGGGCCTGGTGAACGTCAACACGGCCCCCAAGCAGGTGCTGATGGTTCTTCCGGGAATAACCGAGGAGATCGCGGTCAAAATAGCGGACTACCGAACGCAGACCGGCGCGGATCTGTCGAACATAGGCTGGCTGACGGACGTGGTGGAGCCGGCGACGCTGAGGCGCTTCGCCAACGCCATCACGGTCCACTCGTACCAGTTCCGGATTCATGCCGTGGGCCGGGTGGGGACGCCCTACGACTCGGCCCAATCCCCCGGGGAATCGGCGGAGCGCCCGCGCGCCTTCAAGCGCATGGTCGCCGTCTTCGACAAGCTCGCGACGCCCCGCCCGCGCCTGGTGTACTGGAAGGACCTGACGAAGCTGGGGCTGCCCTACGTGCCGGAGGACGGGCCGACCCCGTAGAGGAGAACGTGGCGAATTCGCTGACGGCCATCGAACTGGGGTTGAAGACGCTGAGCGCCGTGACGGCCCGCGTCAATGGCCAGGGTCCGCAGATCGTCAGCGCCGGGTCCTCCCCGCTGGCCGGGACCGATCCGGAAAGCATCCGCGCCGCCCTCTCCCAGTGCGGCGCCGAGGGCCTCCGCGCGATGCTCGTCCTCCCCCGGGGCCAGTCCATCCTCCGCGACCTCGAACTCCCCGAAGGGAGCCCCGAGGAGCTCGTGTCCATGGTCCGCTTCCAGATGGAGCGCGACCTCCCCCTGCCCCTGGACCAGGTCCGCTTCTCGTACATCGAGACCGGCCGCGAAGGCGGCAAGGTCCGCATCCAGGTGGCCGCGTGCCCCCGGGACGTGATCGACCCGGCCATTGCCGCCCTGGAAGGAGCGGGCTGGAAGGTCTCCGGCGCCACCCTCAGCTCCTACGGCCTCCTCGCCCTCTGTCCGGAAGGCGAACCCGTGGTGCTCGTCGAGGTCGCGGCCGGCGAGGCTGAGATCCTCGTGGCCGACGGCGGCCGCATGCTCTTCTCCCGCACCGCCCCGCTCCCGGACGGCCCCTCCCCCGACGCCATCGCCGAGGAGATCGGCCGCACGCTGCTCGCCTGGTCCGCCCGCGCGCCCGGCCGCGAGGTCCGCAGGGTCCTCCTCGCCGGCGAAGGGCCCGAGGCCGTCGCGCTCGCCGCGGACATCGGCGCCCGCCTCTCGCGCAACGTGGACCCCGTCGGCCCGGGGGACCTCGAGACCGCGCCCGCCGCGGGGCTCTGCCTGGGCCTCCTCCGCGGCCGCCTCGTGCCGGATCTCCTGCACCCGCCCACGGCGCTGAAGAAGTACCACCCCACGCGCAACCACCGGATCATCGCCCTCTCGGCCGCGATCCTCCTCATGCTCGGCGTGTGGAGCCAGGTGGCGCTGGCGGACAAGCGCGATGCGCTCAAGCAGCGCCAGCAGAAGCTCGGGGAGCTGGAGCCGAAGGCGGCCGCCCTCCTCAAGACCCAGCAGCAGACCGAAATCGCCCACCAGTGGTACCGCAAGCGCAACCTCTGGGTCCCCACCCTCACGTCGCTCCGGAAGTACGTGCGCACCGACAACCTCTGGATCGCCTCCGCCTCCTTCGACGACGCGGGCCTCGTCCGCATCCAGGGGAAGACCAAGGACGACAGCCACGTCCACGCGCTCGTCACCGCGCTCACCGCCAGCGGTCAGTTCGAGGACGTGAACAACCATGGCTCGCACCAGAACAGCGACAAGGGCGACTACAAGCGGGACTTCTCCCTTACCGCCCACCTGAAAGGGAGCCGTCCCGTCGCCCCCGCGGCGGGGAAGCCCGTCGCCCCGAGGAAGAAATGAACGACCGCCGCACGAAGCTCCTGGCCCTGGTCGCGGCGGTCGCCGTGGGCGCCTTCGCGCTCGACGGGGCCTTCACCGCCTTCTGGTGGAAGCCCTGGCAGGAAGTCACCGGCCAGCTCTCCCAGGTGGAGAAGGAAATCCGCGAGAAGGAACATCTGCTCGCCGGCCGCGCCGCCTCCGAGCGCGAGTGGAAGCTCATCCGCGGCCGCCTCGACGCTCCCCGCGAGCCGGATGTCCAGAACCACTTCTACTCGCACCTCGACGACCTCTGCGACCGCGTCGGCGCCACGCCCGACATCCAGGGGGGCGCGCCCCAGCGGCGAGGCGATTTCCAGGAATACGTCTACGACCTGAAGTTCAGACTGAAGTGGGAGCAGTTCGTGGATCTCCTGAAGCAGCTGAATGACTCCCGGGAGTTCCTCAAGCCCGTGCGCTTGAGCCTGGCCTCCCAGTACGACCGGGAGGACCGGATGGACCTGGACCTCAAGATCTCCACGATCGAGTACAGCCCGGTGGCGGCGAAGGCGGGGACGAGATGAGCGAGCTCATGGAGTGGTTCGTGGCGCTGGCGATCCTGGCGACCCAGGACGCCGACCGGCCCGCGATTGCGGCGGATGATCTCAAGGCGCTCAAGGAGAACAACGTCTTCTCGCCCCGCCAGAAGCGCGAGGCGCCGACCGGGCGCGGCCGGGACCGCGATCGGACCTCGACATCAACGTCGTCGACTCCCTCCACCCCTAAGAAGCCCCTGCCCCCCATGGTCACGGGCGTCTTCCTCGATGCGAAGGAGCAGATGCACGTCGCGGTGGTCGAGGACCGGAACATCGAATCCAGCCTGAAGCTCTTCACGAAGCCCAAGTTCATGAAGGTG
>JAHFOZ010000186.1 GCA_023261405.1 Planctomycetota bacterium | reverse complement strand
CGCCAGGCCGCGTGGGAGTCCTTGACAGTGCCGAGCATGCCCGCGAGGAACTCGGGGACCCCGATGGTGGGGAGGCTGGCGAAGTACGAGACGGCCAGGCCGTTGGCGACGGCGACCAGCAGGCCGCCGATCGAGCTGAACGCCTGGGTGTAGCCGAGCACGCGCTCCTTCTGCTTGGAATCGTCGAACAACTCCGCCAGCCAGGCGACCGCGGCCACGAATTCGATGCAGACGCCGATGAAGACCAGGCAGCGGAAGACCAGCAGCATGGCGAGCGACGTGGAGAAGCCGGCGAAGAAGGCGGAGAACGCGTAGAGGAGGATCGAGAAGGTGAGGACGCGGCGCCGTCCAAGGAGATCAGTGAGGTAGCCCCCCAGGAGGCCGAAGATGCCGCCGGCCACCGCCGGGATGTAGAAGAGGCGGCCGACCCAGTTGGCGAACTCCGGGGTGCCCGGCTGAAACCCCCCGAGTTCCAGGAGGGCCGGACGCACGATGAGCGGCAGCATGAGGAGCTCGTAGATGTCGAACGCGAAGCCCAGGGCGGCGATGACGCAGATCAGCCACTGCACGGCCGTCAGCCGGGGGCGGGGCGCGGAGGGATCGGCGGTCATCCGGAGCTCCTCTAACGGGGGCAGATTCTAACCCGGGGCCCCCGTTTCTTTACACTTTTCGGGGCCATCTACTGGCAATGGGTCGGCGGCGTAGGTATTCTAGTGATCCTTTTCCGGAATCCAACGGCGGTCCATCCCCCCGGAAGGGGGAGTCTCTAGGGGTGCTGGCTTGATGATTCGAACCTTCTGGTGCTGCGCGGCTGTCCTGGCGACGGCCTTCGGCACCGCCTCCGCACAGGAGAAGAAAGAGGTCCGCGGCTGGCTCAACTGGCGCGGGCCGCAGCAGGACGGCACGTCCCTTGAGAAGGGATTGCCGGAAAAGCCGGACGAACTGTGGTCCTTCCAGCTCCCGGGACGAGGCACGCCCGTCATCGCGAACGGACGGGTCTACAGCTGGGGATACCGCGGCGAGCAGGCGGCCCTGCAGGAGGTCCTGGTCTGCCTCGAGGAGGCCACTGGCAAGCCGCTCTGGGAGCACACCTTCCGGGATTTCCTGAGCGACGTCGTCTACGACCGCTACTCGATCGGGTCCCCCGCGATCGATGCCGAGACGGGGAACGTGTACCTGGTGACCTCGCCCGGCCTCTTCCTCTGCTTCGCCCGCGACGGCAAGATCCTCTGGCAGCACTCCCTGGCGGAGGCGTTCGGCCGCAACACCTATCCCAACGGACGCACCGGCGCGCCCTGCATCGAGGGCGACCTCGTCATCGTCCGCGGGGTGACGAACAACTGGGGCTCGCAGGGCCCTCCGCGCGACCGCTACTACGCGTTCGACAAGCGCGGCGGCCAGCCGGTCTGGGATTCGACGGCGTGCCTGGGCCCCCCCTACCTCAAGGACAGCAGCTTCGCCACCGCGGTGTTCGACTGGTGGGAAGGGCGGCGGGTCTTCTACACCGCGCTCGGCTCCGGCGCGGTCGTCTGCGCGAACGCCTGGACGGGCGAGCCGATCTGGCGCTCGCAGCAGATCGTGGGCGGCTACAACTCGTCGGTCGTGCTCCACCAGGGGAAAGTGATCGCCATTCACGCCGGCCAGTGCCTCGACTCCACCGAGACCGGCCGCATGCTCGCGCTCAGAATCCCGGGCGCCGACCGCCTCGAGCCCGGGAAACCGATCGAGCTCGGAGTCAAGGACGAGGCCTGGCGGAATCCCCTCTCGATGTTCACCAGCTCGCCGGTGCTCGTCGGCGACCGCCTCTACCAGTTCAACGAGTCGGGCGAGCTCCACTGCGTCGACGCGAACAAGGGCACGATCCTGTGGCACAGGAAGCTCGCGCCCAGCCAGCTGCATGCCTCGCCGCTCTGGGCCGACGGGAAGCTGTACGCCCCGATGGAGGACGGGTCCTTCTACATCCTCAAGCCCACCGATACGGGCGCCGATGAGCTCGCGAAGGTCCAGCTGGCCGGGAACGCCCTCGGCTCGCCCGCCGCCTGGAACGGCAAGGTCTACGTGCACACGACCCGCCGCCTCTACTGTTTCGGCCCCAAGGGGGACAACACGGCGAACCTGCCTCCCCCGCCGCCCGCGGTCGAGGTCCCCAAGCCCGGCCCGGCCGTCCGGCTCCAGATCGTCCCCAACGAGATCCTGCTCCGGCCCGGCGAAAAAGTCTCCTTCAAGATCTATGCCCTCGATGCAAAGGGCCAGCGCGTCGGGCCCGTTACCGAGCCGGTGACCTGGGCCAAGTTCATCCCCCCGACCGCGCTCGTGAAGGCGGAGATGGATGCGGCTTTCAACGCCGAGGGCGAACTGGTCGCGGGAACCAGGGCCTCGGCCGGCTCCTGGAAGGCCACGGTCGGCAAGCTCTCCGGCACGGCGCGCGGACGCGTCGTCGTCAACCTGCCCTACCGCGAGGATTTCCAGGCGTTCAACCTGACGGAGAAGCATCCGACCGAGGGGATGTTCGCCTACCCGCCGCTCGCCTGGGTCGGCGCGCGGCTCCGCTGGGACGTCCGCGAGAAGGACGGGTCGAACGTGCTCGCCAAGACCACCGACACCATGATCCTGCAGCGCGCGCTGACCTTCGTGGGCCATCCGGCGGAGTCCGGCTACACGATCGCCGCCGACCTCATGAGCGACGGCAACCGGCGCGGCATGGGCGAGATGGGCCTCATCAACCAGAGGTATCTCATCGCGCTCAAGGGGAACCACGACAAGATCGAGGTGAACTCGAACCTCGAGCGCTTCAAGGTGTCGGTGCCTTTCACGCTGACCCCCAAGACCTGGTACCGCCTGAAGACGCGGGTGGACGTGGCTGCTGACGGGGTCGGCATGATCCGGGCCAAGGTCTGGAAGCGCGCCGAGGCTGAGCCCGAAGCCTGGACGCTCGAGGCCCGGCACGAGAACGCCCACAAGGAGGGCGTGCCCGGCTTTTACGGCTTCTCCTCGCAGCCCGCGTGGCGGGTCTACATGGACAACCTCGAGATCACGCCCAACAAGTGACCGATCGGATGGAGCCCACCATGATGCGTCTGGCGATCTGCAGCGCCGCCGCGCTCCTCCTGGGGGCCTGCGGGGGCACCTCCTCCTCGACCGGCGACGCGCCGGCGATCGTCCAGGACACCGGCGACTGGCCCCAGTGGGGCCACTCGGCCTGCAAGAACATGTCGTCGAGCGCGACGAACCTGCCCTTCACGTTCGATCTCGGGAAGGAGAAGCCCGACGGCACCATCGACCTGTCGACTACCAAGAATGTGCTCTGGGCCACGAACATGGGATCCCAGACGTACGGAAGCCCGACCGTCTCGAACGGGCGCCTGTTCATCGGGACGAACAACGAGGGCCGCGGTGACCCCCGCTTCAAGGGCGACCACAGCGTCCTCCATTGCCTGGACGCCATGACGGGGAAGATCCTCTGGACCCTGACCGTCCCTAAGCTCGGGGGCGGCAAGGTGAACGACTGGGAGTACCTGGGCATCTGCTCCTCCCCCACGGTCGTCGACAACCGGGTCTACATCGTCACCAACCGCTGCGAGATCATGTGCCTCGACGTCAACGGGCTGGCGGACGGGAACCAGGGCCTCCAGGACGAGGGGCAGTACATGTCGTTCGTGGGGACCACCCCGCAGCCCCCGGTCGAGGTCAAGCCCACGGATGCGGACATCATCTGGCGCTACGACATGCTCACCGAGCTGGGGGTCTTCCCGCACAACATCACCGGGAGCTCGATCCTCGCCATCGGGGACATCCTCTACTGCTCGACCTCCAACGGCGTGACCTACGATCACCTGGACCTCCCCTCGCCGAAGGCCCCGGCGCTGGTCGCCCTGAACCGGAAGATCGCCGAGAAGCCGGGCGCCACGCCGGCGGAGATCCTCGTCGGCGAGGAGGGCTCGGGCATCTCCAAGCGCATCTTCCACGGGGTCTGGACGAGCCCCTGCTGGGGCGAGGTCGGCGGCAAGGGCGTCCTCCTCTTCGGCGGGCCCGACGGGTTCATGTACGCCTTCGATCCCAGGCCGGTCAAGGACTCGGACGGCTTCGGGGTACTCCCGGAGAAGTGGCGCATCGACTGCAATCCCCCGGAACTCCGCTACCGGAACGGGGACAGGAGCAAGCCGATCAAGTACGCCACGCTCGGGGACGGCCCCAGCGAGATCATCGCGACGCCCGTCTTCTACAAGGGGCGCGTCTACGCCCCGATCGGCCAGGACCCCGAGCACCGCGGCGGCCCCGGGAACTTCACGTGCATGGACGTGGCGACCGGGAAGAAGGTCTGGGAGTTCCGGATGAACCGGTCGCTGGGCACCTGCGCGATCGTGGACGATCTCGTCTACGAGCCGGACTGGGACGGCTGGTTCTACTGCATCGACGCCAACAGCGGGCAACTCCAGTGGAAGTACAACTCCGCGTCGGAGGTCTGGTGCTCGCCGCTCGTCGCGGACCACAAGATCTACCTGGGCGGCGTGGAAGGGCGCATGTCGATCTTCGCGACGGACCGGATGAAGGCGCTCGCCGTCGAACTGGGGCCGGGGCTGGAGGTCTCGATCCGCCAGAAGAAGCTGGTCGTCAAGAAGGACGGGAAGACGGTCCGGGAGATCCCCGCCGCGGAGACCGCGAATTATTTCAGCGAGGTCGAATTCCCGGAGGGGATGGTGAACTGCTCGCCCATCGTGGCCCAGGGTGTCGTATATGTCTCCACGATGAGGCGGCTCTACGCGATCAAGGCGGTGGGCAAGTGACGGGCGTTCGCTGGGTGGCGGTCGTGCTCGCGCTCTCCGCCGCACGGACGGCTTCCGCCCAGGATTCCCCCGGCTTCCGCGGGGCGGGGCGGGACGGGAAGCTCTCGGGATTCAAGGCCCCCGCGACCTGGCCGGCGGAACTCAAGCAGGGCTGGCAGGTCGAGGTCGGCCAGGGCCACTCCACCCCCGCGCTCGTCGAAGGCCGACTCTATGTCCACGCGCGGCAGGGCGAAGAAGAGGTCGTCCTCTGCCTCGATGCGGCCAACGGCAAGGAACTGTGGCGCGACCGTCTCGCCGTCCCTTACGAGCCGCCGGGGGCCGCCAAAGAGTATGAGAAGGGGCCGTTCTCGTCGCCCGCGGTCTCCGGGGGGCGCGTCTACGCCTTCGGGATCAGCGGGGTGCTCTCGTGTCTCGACGCGAAGTCGGGCAAGGTCGTCTGGCGCAACGATTTCAAGGATAGCCATCCGAATCCGGCGCCGATGTGGGGCACCGGCCTCTCGCCCCTGGTGGCAGACGGAATCTGCGTGGTCCACGTGGGCCGCGAGAAGAAGGGGACTCTCTTTGCGCTGGACGCGGCTGACGGGAAGCCGCGCTGGAAGTGGGAGGGCGATGGTCCCGGGTATGCCTCGCCGGTGCTGGCGCGCGTTGGGGGGCGGACACAACTGATCACCCAGACCGAGGTCCTCGCGGTGGGATTGGATCCCGCCGACGGGAAGCTCCTCTGGAAGCTGCCCTACGCTACCCAGTACGAGCAGAATTCGGTGACGCCGGTGATCTTCGGGGACCTGGTGATCCTCTCGGGCTACAAGATGGGGACCACGGCCTTGAAGGTGGACGGCGCGGAGCCCGCGAAGGCGTGGGACACCAAGGACGTCTCGATGTACATGAGCACGGCCGTGCTCAAGGGGGAGCGGCTCTTCGGGTTCAGCGAGAAACGCAGCGGCCAGTTCTTCTGCCTGAACGCGAAGAGCGGGGAAACCCTGTGGACCGATGAGGATGGCAAGAGGGGCGAGAACGCCGCGGTCCTCGACGCGGGGAGCGCCGTCCTGGCCCTGGTGACCCCGGCGCCCCGCAAGGCCGCCGAACCGTCGCACCTGCTGGTCTTCGAGGCGAGCGACAAGGAATACGTCGAGAAGGCGCGCTACAAGGTCGCGGACGGCCCGGCCTTCGCCCACCCCGTCGTCTCGGGCAGCTCGATCTTCATCAAGGGCAAGACGAAACTGACGCAGTGGACCCTTCCCTGAGGAAAGGCCGGCATGACCAACAACGCCCCCGCATCTCCCGACGCCGTCTGCAAGGCGGCCGAGCAGCTCGACGCGCACGTTCGCGAGACCATCCAGTGGCACTTCTCGCCGGAGACCGGCGCCCCCTTCTGGCTCGACTGGGCGAAGAAGGCCGGCTGGGACCCCCGGAAGGAGATCAAGGGCTTCGCGGACCTGGTCCGCTTCGGCCACTTCGAGGATGAGTGGCTGCGCGGCGGCCCCGTGCGCCGCTGGGTGCCCAAGGGGCTCGCCCAGAAGCCCGTCTTCGTCTTCGAGACGGGCGGCACGACGGGCATCCCCAAGAGCCGCATCGTCATCGACGACTTCCGCATCGACTACGAGATGCTCTCCGAGACCCTGCCGGACTCGCACTTCCCGAAGGGCGCCAACTGGCTCATGTTGGGCCCCTCAGGGCCGCGGCGCTTGCGCCTGGCCGTGGAGCACCTCTGCCAGCACCGCGGCGGCGTCTGCTTCTGCCTCGACCTCGATCCGCGCTGGGTCATCAAGGTGATCAAGCGCGGCGCGATGGCCGAGCTCAAGCTCTACCAGGAGCACGTGATCGACCAGGCGATGACCATCCTCTCGGCCGGCCATGACATCAAGTGCATGTTCGTCACGCCGAAGCTCCTCGACGCGCTGGCCAACCGCCTCGAGTCCGGGGGTTCCAGCATCCGCAAGGCGGGCATCACCGGCGTCTTCTGCGGCGGCACGGAGATGACCACCCAGTGGGCGCGCTTCGCGGTCGAGGAGCTCCTGGGCCCCGAGGTCTACCTGGCCGCCTGCTACGGCAACACGCTCATGGGGCTGGCGCGCGCCCGGACGCTCGAGGCCAAGGAGGGGTACAAGATCCTGTACCACGCCCCGCAACCCCGCGCGGTCATCCAGCTCGCGGACCTCAACGACCCCGAGAAGCTCGTGACCGAGGTCGGCAAGACGGGACGCGTGATGCTGACCACGCTCACGAAGGAGTTCTTCGTCCCGCGCTTCTTCGAGCGCGACGAGGCGGAGCTGGAGCCCCCCTGCGTGCAGTTTCCCTGGAACGGCGTCAGCGGCGTGCGGCCGTTTCGCGAGTTCGCGGCGACCACCACCGTCGGCGTGTACTAAGAGCAGGTCGACTGTGATCGTGAGAATGAAACCAACCACAAAGGCACCAAGGGACGCCCGGATCGCCCTCGCAGGACTCGAAGGATGCCCTTCCGGCGATCGGCTTCGTGTCTTGGTGGTTAAAGGCGTGCTTACGTTTCCAATAGGGCTCCCTTGGATGACAAAGACACCATGATCCACTTTCCGATCCTGCGCTGGGGCGAGCCGTACAAGAGCCTCGAGGTCGACAAGGTCTACCATCACGCCACGGGCGAGCTGATGGCCGAGGTCAGCCAGGCCAACGCCGGGCTGATCGAGCGCGACATGCGCCAGGCGAAGCGCGCGCGCGAGGTGCTGCGGGAGATCCCCTGCAAGGAACTCCTGGCGATGTGCCGCAAGGCCGGCGACCTCTTCATGACCGCCACGCTGCCGGCGGGCGACGGCACCCAGACGCCGGATGAGTTCGTCCGCTGCCAGTCCGCCACCACGGGGCTCCCCGAGCACATGTCCCGCATGAACATGACGAAGCTCCACTACGTGCTCAGCAACCTCGAGGCGATCCTCTCCTCGCTCACCCGCGGCCTCGACTTCGAGATCCTCACCCGCGGCTACGGCATGGAGAACGGCGTCATGCGCAGCTACCAGGCGAACACGCCGGTGCTGGGCATGGTGCTGCCCTCGAACTCGCCCGGGGTGCACGGCCTCTGGCTCCCCATCATCCCGCTCCAGATCGGCCTCGTCCTCAAGCCCGGTCCGCAGGAGCCCTGGACCCCGTGGCGCATGGCGCAGGCGTTCTTCCAGGCGGGCGTGCCGAAGCAGGCGATCGCCATCTACCCGGGCGCGGCCGAGGTCGGCGCCGCCGTGCTCGCCCACTGCCCGCGCACCCTCATCTTCGGATCGACCGCCACCGTCGAGCGCTACCACGGGAACCCCAACGTCCAGGTCCACGGCCCCGGCTTCAGCAAGATCCTCCTGGGCGACGACGAGGTGGACCAGTGGGAGAAGCACCTCGACCTCATGGCGACCAGCATCGCGATCAACAGCGGCCGCGGTTGCATCAACTGCTCGGGCGTCTGGGCCTCGCGCCACACGAAGGAGATCGCGGAGGCCCTCGCGAAGAGGCTCGGCCCCATCGCGCCGCTCCCCCCCTCGGACCCGAAGGCGGCCCTCGCGGCCTTCACCGTCAAGGGCCAGGCGGAGGGGATCGACAAGGACATCGAGGCGGCGCTCAAGGAGCCGGGCGTGGAGGAAGTCACCGCGAAGTACCGCGGCGGCGAGCGCCTGGTGAAGATGGAGCGCTGCGACTACGTGCGCCCCACGATCATCCACTGCGAATCGCCCGACACGGCCGCGGCGAAGAAGGAGTACATGTTCCCCTTCGCCACGGTGGTGAAATGCCCCCAGGACCAGATGCTCGCCAAGATCGGCCCCACGCTGGTCGCCTCGGCCATCACGAAGGATGAGAAGTTCCGCCGCGCCCTGCTCGATGCGCGGAACATCGACCGGCTGAACGTCGGCGCGATCCCGACGGTCCAGCTGAACTGGCTCCAGCCGCACGAAGGCAGCATCGTCGATTTCCTCTACCGTGCGCGCGCCTTCCAGGAGCCGGCCGCGGCCGCCGGGACCCGGTGAGGGGCCCCCTCACGGGCTTCGACCTGCCCGCGCGCACTCGCCTCGTCTTCGGCGCCGGCGTCATCGACCGCCTGGGCCGGCTGGCCCGCGAGCTCGGCGGGACCCGGGCGCTCCTCGTGACCGACGCGGGCATCGCCGCCGCCGGGCACGCCGCGCGGGCGGTCGCCGCGCTCGGGTCCGAGGGGCTCCACGTCGCCCTCTTCGACCGTTCGAAGGAGAATCCGACCGCCCCCGACGTCGAGGACTGCGCCGCGTTCGCGCGGACCGCCGGGGTGGACCTCATCGTGGGCCTGGGCGGCGGGAGCAGCCTGGACACCGCCAAGGGCTGCAACTTCCTCCTCACCAACGGCGGCCGCATGCAGGACTACTGGGGCTACGGCAAGGCGGCGAAGCCCTTCCTCCCGCTGATCGCGGTCCCGACGACGGCGGGGACGGGCAGCGAGTGCCAGTCGTACGCCCTGATCACCGACGAGGCGACGCACCAGAAGATGGCCTGCGGGGACCCCAAGGTCGCTGCGCGCGTCGCGGTGCTCGACCCGGTCCTGACGGTCTCCCAGCCCCGCCGCGTCACGGCGATGACGGGGCTCGACGCGATCTCCCACGCCGTCGAGACGGCCGTCACCCGGAGGCGGAACGAGGCGTCCTGGCTCTACACCCGCGAATCCTTCCGGCTCACCTGCGGCAGCCTCGAGCGCGTGCTCGCGAGCCCCCACGACCTCGAGGCGCGCGCGTACATGCAGCTGGGCGCCGCCTACGCCGGGCTCGCGATCGAGCTGAGCATGCTGGGCGCGGCCCACTCGGCGGCCAACCCCCTCACGGCCCGCTTCG
>JAHFOZ010000596.1 GCA_023261405.1 Planctomycetota bacterium | reverse complement strand
TGGGGACAAGGTGGACGTCCTTGTCGAGGATTCCTGGATCAGTGAGCCCACTTGGAGTCCTGATGGGCGGTACATCTCGTACGTTCCCGTGTTTTCGGAGGATGCCATTGCAATTCACGATCTCAAGGCCAAGCAGACCTGTCGGGTGAAGTCGGAGTCGATCAGCAAGGAACTCTCAGACTGGCAAGCTCACACGCTCCGTTGGCGACCTGACGGCCGGATGGTGGCTTTCAGAATGTGCTGGCAAAACCGCGGCATGCCTGCGTCAAGGTTCGCAGAGGACAAATTGTTCATGGCGCCGCTCAACGGAAAGCCAACTTGGCTGGAGCTTCCGTCAGGGTACAGCTTCGAGTGGATCGAAAAGTAAGGGCTGAGCTCGATCTCCTACTCTGGCCCTCGGGTTTCTAACCTCACTCACGGCAGCAGCGTCAGCGTGAGGCGGCGGAGGTCCATCACGCTCCCGCCGGGGACCTCGAGCGCGCGGAGCGTCAGCGGGCCCCGGCCCTTCGGGAGCCGCAGGGTGCCGAGTTCGAGGGGGCGGAACTCCTTCATCCGCGACTCGCCGTGCGGCCGCGGGAGGGTGTCCTGGTTCTCGTAGAGCGGCGGGTCCCAGCCGGGCTCCACCTTCCCGGCGAGCTTTGACTCCCCGAAGGACAGCTCGATCCTCGATCCGGCGTCCGCGAGCGGACACGTGTAATCGAGGACGACCCTGTAGTCGCCCGCCGTCGCCACCTCGACGTCCCACGTGATCGAGTCGGCGGGGGTCCTCCAGTTCACGAAGTAGGAGCAGTTGGGGGCGGGGGAACTGCGCTTCACGCCGCCGGCGGGCACGCCGTCGCGCGCGGGAAGCATCGTGACCGGGAATTCGCGGTAGCCCACGGGATACGGGCGCTCGTCCCGGGGCAGGCCCAGGACCTCGCGGCGCCAGGCGGCGACGGACGCCGAGAGCTTCGCGGCGAGCTCCGGCTGCGCGGCGGCCACGTTCTTCGCCTGGCCGGGGTCCGCGGCCATGTCGAAGAGCGCGCCGTCCTTGTCCAGGCGATGGCCTTGCGAGCGCGCGCTGACGCTGCCGTTCCAGTGGGAGTAGATCACCCGGTCGGGCCAGGCCGTCGAGCGTCCGAGGAGCAGCGGGCTGAGGTCCAGGCCGTCGAGCGGCCGCTCGCCGGCGCGGGGGATTCCGGCCAGCGCGGTCAGGGTCGGGAGGAGGTCGATCGCGCCGGCGATCTCACGGACCTCGAGGCCGGGCCGGATCTTCCCGGCCCAGCGGATCAGGAAGGTCGAGCGGATGCCCCCCTCGTCCACCGAGCCCTTATGGCCCTTCATCCCGCCGTTCCAGCGGGGGGTGTTGGGGCCGTTGTCGCTGAAGTAGAGGACGACGGTGTTCTCGCGGAGGCGGAGCTCATCGAGCTTCGCCAGCAGGCGGCCGACGTTGCGGTCCTGGTTCTCGATCATCGCGAGGGCGCAGCGGGTCTCATCGACGGCCTCCTTGGCGCCCTGCGGGCCGCGCTGCTCGATCGGCTTGTCCTTCCAGCGCGCCCAGTCTTCCGCGGGCGCGCACCAGGGGGAATGCGGCGTGGTGAACGGGACAAAACAGAAGAAGGGACCGGCCTTCTGCTTCTCGATGAACGCCAGCGCGCGGTCGGTGCAGAGGTCGACGATGTAGCCCTTGCCGCGGACCATGAGGCCGTCCTGCTCGAGGGGCGGGTCGAGGTACTCGCCCCAATGGCCGGAAGTATGGCCGTAGTACTCGTCGAAGCCGCGGGCCCTGGGATGGTAGGGCCACTGGCTGCCGTTGTGCCACTTCCCGAACGCGCCGGTGGCGTAGCCGGCCGCCTTGAACGCGTCGGCCACGGTCTTCTCGGCCGGGTCGAGGCGCTCCAGGCCGGTGGACACGCCGCGCACGCCGCCGCGCGGGTGGTAGCGCCCGGTGAGAAACTCGGCGCGCGTGGGCGCGCAGACGGCGCAGACGAAGAAGCGATCGAGGCGCGCGCCGTCGCGCGCGAGGGAGTCGATGTGCGGCGTGCGCACGGCCGCGTTGCCGTTGTGCGCGTAATCCCCCCAGCCGGCGTCGTCCGCCAGCAGGACGACGACGTTGGGTTTCGGCGCGGGCTTGCGGTCCTGAGGGAGACCGTACAGGGCCAGGAGCAGGAGGGGGGACAGTCTCATCGGCTCAGCGATAGTCCTCGCGGCGGTAGCTCCGCAGGACCGACTCCTGCCAGGCGTCGAGCTCGCCCTGCATCCGCGCGACCACGTCGGGCTTCTGCGGGGCGAGGTCGGTCTTCTCGTCGCGGTCGGCCGTCAGGTCGAAGAGCTCGACCTTCGCCGGGCCGTGCTTGACGAGCTTGTAGCGGTTCTCAGTCCAGGCCGCCTGGCCCCCGTCCTTCGGAAGGCCGCTCTCGCCCTTCTTCGGGGCGTAATGCCAGAACCCGATGGGCTTGGGGCGCTCGGTCATCTTCCCGTCGAAGAGGGGAGCGAGGCTGATCCCGTCGAGCGGCTGGACCTGGCCGGGGACCTTGATCCCCAGGAGCTCGAGGATCGTGGGGTAGATGTCGCTCGAGACTGCGGGGACTTCCGTCACGGCGGGCTTGCGGATCCGAGCGGGCCACTCCACGATCCCCGGGACGCGCACGCCGCCCTCCCAGACGCTCCCCTTCTTGCCGCGGAGGCCGCCCGTCGATCCGGGGCCGATCGCGCCGTTGTCGCTCGTGAACCAGAGGAGGGTGTTCTCGTGC
>JAHFOZ010000595.1 GCA_023261405.1 Planctomycetota bacterium | reverse complement strand
CGGACCACGATCGAGTTCTTCGACGGCCCTCACTCGATCCATGGGGTCGGGACCTTCGATTTCCTTCACGAGCATCTGAGATGGCCAAAGCCCTCCAAGTAGCGCTTGCGGCGCTCCTCCTGGCCGGCTGCGCCACGGCGCCACCGCAGCCCTCCGGACAACTGAGCTTGGCCCTCTTCCAGGCCGACGCCACGCCCCCGATCGGCCATCCTCTCTGTGGCGGATGGATCAAGCCGATCGAGGCCGTGGACGCCCCGCTCCTCCTCAAGGGAGTGGTCTTCTCCGACGGCCGCACTCGCTACGTCGTGGCCGCCATCGACTGGTGCGTGCTTCGGACCGGCGCCCACGACCTCCTTCGCGGCAAGATGGCCCACGCCGCCGCCGTGCCGCCCTCCCAGGTGACCGTCCATTGCACCCATACGCACAGCGCCCCCATCGCGGACGTCCGCGCCCAGCAGCTGCTCGACGCCACTCCGGGCGCACCCCCCCATCTCGACCTCGGTTTCATGGCCTCCCTCGCCGATCGCGCGGCCGGAGCCCTGACCGCCGCCCTCCCGCAGCTTCGCCGCTTCACGCACGTCGGGACCGGAAAGGCGAAGGTCGAGGAGTATGCGTCGAACCGCCGCGTCCAGGGCCCCGACGGGAAGATCCTCGTCCGGTACAGCGCCTGCAAGGACCCCAAGCTTCGCGAGGCCCCGGAGGGACTCATCGACCCCTGGCTCCGGACGGTCTCCTTCTACGACGACGATCTGCCTCTGGTGCGGCTGCACTATTACGCCACGCATCCGCAGTCCTTTTACGGGGACGGCCGCGCGCATCCCGACGTGCCTGGCCACGCGCGCGAGTACCTCCAGGAGGAGGAGGGAGTCCCGCAGATCTACTTCACCGGCTGCGCGGGGAATGTCACCGCGGGAAAGTACAACGACGGAACTCCCGCGGCGCGGACGAAGCTCGGTCGCCAGCTCTATACCGGCATGATCCGCTCGATCGCCGGCACGAAGCGGACCGCCGTCTCGGAGCTCTCCTGGAAGTCCCTCGACGTCCGCCTTCCGGTGAGGGGCACGCCTGACTTTTCCGAGGAGGCCCTCGCCAAGGTCATCGCCGATCCCGCCGCGGGCCAGAAGCGGCTCCATGCGGCGCTCGCGCTGGCCTGGATCGAGCGGCTCAAGCTCCGCCCGACCGTCGATGTGAGCCGGCTCCGGGTCGGCCCCGTGGACCTCCTCCATCTCCCGGGCGAGGCGTTCGTGGAATTCCAGCTTCACGCCCAGTCGGTGCGCCCCGACCGCTTCGTCGCCACGGCCTCCTACGGGGAGGGAGGACCCGGGTACATCTGCGTCGACAAGGCCTTCGCGGAAGGAGGCTATGAGCCCACGGCCTCCTATGTCTCACCTCCCAGCGAGACGCTCCTCAAGGCCGCGATCGAGGAAGCCCTGAAGTGACGGCGCCCCTCCTGCTCGCGCTCCTCGTCCAGAACGACGTGAAGCCGCAGGAGATGCGCACCCACGCCACGATCCACTCCATCGGCATCGAATGGGACCTGCTCGGGGATTCAGATCACGACGCGACATGCGCGGTGAGTTTCCGCGCGGCGGGGTCGGAGTCATGGAGGGAATCCCTGCCTCTCTTCCGAGTGGACTACCAGGGCTGGTACGGCGACGAGAAGGCCGACCGCGCCTACAACATGTTCGCGGGCAGCATCCTCTTCCTCGAACCCGACACGACCTACGAACTGCGCCTCACGGTCGCCGACCCTGACGGAGGGATGCTTGGGAAGACCCTCACGGTCCGAACCAGGCCCGTCCCCGCACCTCCCAAGGGCCGAACCCTGCACGTGGTCCCGGGGGCCGGCGGCGGCCGGGGCACCGCGGAGTCTCCGTTCAAGGGGCTCGAGATCGCCAAGGGCGAGGCCCGCGCGGGCGACACCCTTCTCCTCCACCGGGGGCACTACGGGAGCTTCTTCTTCAACCGTACCGGCAAGCCGGGCGAATCCATCGTCTGGAAGGCGGCCGGCGACGGAGACGCGATCTTCGAATCGGCGGAGATCCAGGCGAGCCACACCTGGCTGGAGGGGTTCGAGTTCCGCCATGCCGGGGCCCACAACGCGCTCAAGGTGCAGGGCGAGTCGAAAGATGTCGTCATCGTCCGGAACCGGTTCACGGGATACCCCTACTCGATCGTCCTCACGCCGAAGTGCGCGGACTCCTATATCGCGGACAACAGCATCGTGGGGGACCGCGACCCCGTGACGGGAGGTCTTTCCGGAGAAGGAGTGGAACTCAACCATTCAGGCGGGCACGTTGTCTGCTTCAATCGCATCTCCCAGGTCGCCGACGGCGTCTCCTATCCCTCGCGAAACTGCGACATCTACGGAAATGACATCTTCGACGTCTCGGATGACGGCGTGGAACCCGACTACGGTTATGCAAACAACCGAATCTGGGGCAACCGCCTCACGAACTGCCGCAATGCCTCGACCTCCTTCCAGCCCATGCATTGCGGTCCCTGGTACATCCTGAGGAACCAGATGGTCTGCCGGGGGGAGAGCCTCAAGTTCCGGGTGCAGGACCGCTTCCTCTTCGCCCACAACACCGTCGTCCAGTGGGGCCCCGCCTCGAGCTACATGCACCACCTCCTCACCGGACTCTCGAGGAACAACCTCTTCATCTCGGCAGGAGGGAAGCGCCCGCTCTGGGTCGCCCAGGACGGCGACGGCCGCCATGTCCTGCCGCCCGC
>JAHFOZ010000185.1 GCA_023261405.1 Planctomycetota bacterium | reverse complement strand
GAACCCGTGGAACCTGGACTGCGTGCCCGGGGGGTCGAGCGGCGGCTCGGCCGCGGCGGTGGCGGCGGGGATGGCGCCCCTGGCGCTGGGCTCGGACACGGGCGGATCGATCCGCCAGCCCGCGGCGCTCACGGGGACGGTGGGGTTCAAGCCGACCTACGGCCGGGTGTCGCGATACGGGCTGGTGGCGTACGGGTCGAGCCTGGACCAGATCGGCCCCTTCGGACGGACGGTCCGCGAGGCGGCGCTGCTCGCGCAGGTGATCTCGGGTCATGATCCGCTGGACTCGACGAGCGTGGATCGGCCGGTGCCGGACTTCGCGGCGGGGCTGGAGCGGGGGGCGGCGGGGCTGCGGCTGGGGGTGCCCCGGGAGTATTTCGGCGAGGGTCTTGATCCCGAGGTGCGCGCGTCGGTGGAAGGGGCGCTCGCGAACCTCGTTTCGAAGGGGGCGAAGCGGGTGGAGGTCTCGCTCCCGCTGACGGAGTACGGCATCGCGGCCTACTACATCGTGGCCCCCTGCGAGGCGAGCTCGAACCTGGCGCGCTACGACGGCGTCCACTACGGTTACCGGGCGGCGGGCTACGACGACCTGGGGTCGCTCCTCTCGAAGTCGCGGAAGGAGGGCTTCGGGGCGGAGGTGACGCGCCGTATCATCCTGGGGACCTTCGCGCTCTCGAGCGGCTACTACGATGCCTACTACAACCGGGCGCTCAAGATCCGCCGTCGGATCCAGCAGGACTTCGACCGCGCCTTCGTGGAGTGCGACGTGATCGTGGGGCCGACCTCGCCGACGCCGGCCTTCCCGGTGGGGGCGAAGTCGGGCGATCCCCTGGCGATGTATCTCTGCGACGTCTACACGGTGTCGACGAACCTGGCGGGGCTGCCGGCGGTCTCGATCCCCTGCGGCCTGACGAAGTCGGGGCTGCCGATCGGACTACAAATACAGGGCCGGGCCTTCGACGACCTGGGCGTGCTGGCCGCGGCCCGCGCCTTCGAGCGCGAGCTGGGCCTCATCCTTCCCTGGCCCTCGTTAGCGTAGGGGATAAAACACTCCGTTTGTTTTATCCCCTGAAACCTTCGCGCCGGGGTGGCGAAACTGGCATACGCTGGGGTTTTAAAAACCCCTGGTCCGCAAGGGCCGTGAGGGTTCGAGTCCCTCCCCCGGCACTTCGATTCATCGCGCGGCGGCGAATCGAAGTGTGGTGAGCGGAGCTCGACAATCCCCGAGAGTCGAGCGGAGTCGAACCACTGCACTCCATGGTTCGCCACGATCGGGGGTGTGGCGAATGTGGACGTCGTGCGTCGTCGGGGCCCGGGGATGGGCGCGCCCTGTCCGGATTGACAGCTCCGGCCGTCACTTGGTCTACTGGTCGCACCCGGGCGCGGAACGGCCGAATCCACGGAACGGGACAGGGATACGGCCTCCATACCGGCCCGGTCGAAGGAGCGGCTCATGCGGTGGAATCGGCGACTCCTGTTCGGCGGATGGGCCGTGGCGACGCTGCTGGCTTTCTCGCTGCCCCTCGCGACGATGAAGAGCGAGGCGGCTCCCGCCCGGAGGGGCGCATCGGACCCGCCCGAGCCGCAGCCGCTGGTGCCGGGCGCGAAGGTTCTCACGCTCTGGCCCAAGGGCTCGCCGAAGCTGAAGGAGATGCCCGGCTCGGACAAGCCCGAAGTGTTCCACCTGTACAAAGGCTCCGAGTCGCGCGTCCTGAACGTCGACAACATCCACAACCCCTCCATCGAGGTGCACCTCGCCCCTGTGGACAAGGCGAACGGCATGGCCGTGGTCGTCGCCGCGGGCGGGGGCAACAAGACGCTCTACGTCGGGCCCGAGGGGGTCGACGTGGCCAACTGGCTCAACGGCCTGGGCGTGCACGCATTCATCGAGCGGCACCGGCTCCAGCCGTACGACTCGACGATCGACGCGCTGGCCGACACGCAGCGGTCGATCCGCATGGTGCGCGCACATGCGGCGGAGTGGGGCGTGGATCCTCGCCGGGTGGGCATCATGGGGTTCAGCGCCGGGGGCGAGCAGGCCGCGTGGGTGACGCTCAAGTTCGACGGCGGCGATCCCAAGGCCGAGGATCCCGTGGAACGCGAGAGCTGCCGGCCGGATTTCTCGGTGCTGATCTACCCGGGCTGGCGACGGATGGATCTCGACCCCGTGGCCAAGGATACGCCGCCGGCGTTCATCACGTGCGCCGGGGTCGACGACACGTTTCACGCCCGCCAGTCCGTCGAGTTCTACACGGCCCTGTTCAACGCCAAGATCCCCGTCGAGATGCACCTCTACGGCCACGGCGGCCACGGCGGCAGCATCGACCCGCGCCGCGGCATCCCCTTCGGCACCTGGCCCGCCCGATTCGTCGAGTGGGCGAAGGACCTGAAGCTGATGGACGCGAAGAAGTGAGCGCGGCCGCTCTTGGGACTGCGATGCTGCGATTTCTGATCGGCCTGCTGTCGGCATTTCCGCTGCTGGGGGGCGCCGCCCCGGCGGAAGTTCTCTGGCGCGGGGACTTCGAGACGGGAACCCTGGACCAGTGGAAAGGGGCGCCCAAGTCCGACGGCGTCAAGATCGTTCAGGAGCCCGTCCGCGAGGGCAAGTACGCCTTGCGGATCGACGGAAGCAACGCCGCCCGGAAGGGGGCGCTGGACCGCATCGAGTTCCAGCATCAACCCCTGCCCCCCGGGACGGCAGAAGGTACGGAACGCTATTTCGGCTGGAGCGTCCACCTTCCCAGGAAATTCACGGACCTCCACCATAACGTAGGGTACTTTGAAACCCGGAACAGCTGGAGCCAGCTGATGTCGTTCGAGGCCAAAGGCGAGGACCTCAAGTTCAGCACCCGGGTGCCCTACAAGCTCCACTGGACGGGCGCCGGGAAGCTGACGCCGGGCCGCTGGCACGACTTCGCCCTCCACGTCCTCTGGTCGCGCGATCCGGCGAAGGGCTTCGTCGAGGTCTGGTTCGACGGCGAAAATGTAGTGCCGCTGGTGAAAGCGGCGACCCTTCGAGACGAGAACGCCGCCTTCTTCCAGATCGGCTTCATGAGCGAGACGAGCGATCTGCCGGAGTCGATCGTCATCGACCACGTCGTCGAGGCGACCACCCTCGGGGAGGTCACGCCGCCCCCGCTGCCCAAGAACCGCTGAGCGAAGCGCGCGATTGAACGCGGATCGTCGAGCTTCGCCCCCCTCGTAGTCGCAGGATTCGGCGTCCTTCTTCACTTCGGGGGATATACTTTACGCGGGGATGGAGGTCACGGGACACGGGTGTGATCCGTGACGCTTACGGCAAAGGGAAATAACCATAGTGTTGGGAGCTGGGCGGACGCCCAAACCTTAGGTCGGAGGATACTCCCTTGCCGACTGGACCAGGGAACGGGGATCACCTCAGGGGACCGATCGGACGTCGAACGCCGCATTCGTGAAGGGAGACCGGACGTGAAGCGAATCAGGCCCTGGCTGATCTTGATTTCGGCCGCCCTGCTCCCCGCCTGCGGAGGCGGAAGCGGCGATTCCGCGCCTCCTCCCCCGCCCGGGCCGGTCAATCTGGGCATGGGCGGAACGAGCGGAGGCGCCCATTCCGGAACGATCTACGTCACCGTCATCGATACCCAGACCGGGAACGCGCTCCCGGGCGCGGTCGTGAGCCTCGGGGCGGGCGGCACTATCTCCATCATCACTGACGCGAACGGGCAGGGCAGCTTCTCCGGTTTGGCGGCCGGGAGTCCGCAAATCGTCACCGCGGCGAACACTGGCTATGGAACGGATACCCTTTACGACACGACGGCCACGAACCTCACCTTCTCCCTGGATCCGCTGTCGTGGGTCTCGCCGTCGGTGCAGGGAACGGTGTTCGGGATCACCCCCGGCACGACGGGGAATCGCGGATTCATGGACTGCGACCTGCAGAGACCCGAGGGCGGGGCGGCCGGGGACGACGCCTCGCTGGATGCGGCATCGGTGGCGACCACGAGCGACACGTACCAACTCGTGGTTTCCTCGGGCCACAGCTTTGCCGTCTCGGCGATCCAGACCGGCGCTTCAGGTAATTTCGTCGTGGTCAAGAACCAGCCGGCCCTGTCCAGCGGGGAAACCCGCACCGTCAACCTGACTTTGCCGACGCCGGCAGCGGTCCCGACGAACCTGACCGGGGGGACCGTCACGGGGACCCTTCCGTCATCCCTGGGCTACGACATCATTCAAATGGTGATGTTCTTCCCGGGAAACATCGGCGGCGGCGCGGCCTGCGGCACCGGGGTGACGGCCGGGGGATTCTATAGTTCGACCCTGTACACCGATCCGGAAGCCGTCTATTACCAGGCGATGGCCATCCGCTTCCCGACGGGCGGCGGGATCGGAGTGGGAACAGCCTCCTCGACGGCACCTTTCAGCTCCACGCCGATCCTGTCCATTCCCGACTCCCCCGCCCAAGTCTTGCCGGCTCCGGCGGCCACGGGCCAGGGAGTCAACCCCGTGCTGACGTGGACCCAGGTCACCGGGGCCGAAATCTACCGCATCACTCTGGCCTGGTCGGTATCCGCGACTCCCCGCAGGTGGAAGATTACCCGCGCGGCGGGGATCGGATCCCTGACGATCCCCACGCTGCCGGCCCCGGTTTCCGGGCAAGGGCTCAGCGCCGGCAACACGGTGACCTGGAACGCGACTGTCTATGGAGTCTCGGCTTTGGACTTGAACAACGCGACCTCCGCCTCCATCCGGAGGAATCTGGAGGGATTGACGACCACCCCCAACAGCACCTTCACGCCTTGAGTCGCTTCAAGCCGGAGGCGCGGGGGCGAGGGTCTTCGGGTTGAAGCGGACGTGCGCCTCGGCGGCGATCTTGGCGACCCCCGCCCCCTCGGCGTCGGTGAAGAGGAGGCCGCTGATCCGATCCCCGGCAGCACCGCGCCGGCAGGAAAGCGGAAGCCGGTGGAAAGATCCCCATCCGCCGGAACCGCCGCGTCCCGCTCAGCGCTGGAGGCGCAGCGCGCCGTTCGGGAGCGCGGCCTGGATCCGCTGGACGACTAACCGGTCCGCATGAATAAGGGGGAACGCCCGTGAACCGTCCCGCATTCGACCCCAGGCTCGACCTGGTCCTGGAGCGCGTCGTGGACGTGCCCCGGGAGCTCGTTTGGAAAGCCTGGACCGAGCCCGAGCGCCTCAAGCAGTGGTTCTGTCCCAGGCCGTGGTCCGTGTCGGCCTGCGAGATCGACCTCCGGCCCGGCGGGAAGTTCAACACCGTCATGCGCTCGCCCGACGGGAAGGAGTTTCCCAACCAGGGCTGCTATCTGGAGGTGGCCCCCCTCGAGCGCCTGGTCTGGACGGACGCGCTCACGGCCGGCTACCGGCCCTCGGCCCGGGGCTACCTCACTGCGGACGGAGGCTTTTACCTCACGGCCTTCATCGTTCTCGAAGCCCAGGGCTCCAGGACGAAGTACACGGCCTGCGCCTTCCACAGCGACGAGGCCGGCCGGAAGAAGCATGAGGCCATGGGCTTCGCCGAAGGCTGGGGCAAGGCCCTGGACCAGTTGGTCGAGCACTGTCGCGGCTGATGCCCATCCCCCTTTGAAGGACGGTTGCGCTATGAATCCATTCAAGCCCTCCCGGCGCTGGTTCCTGAAAGCCTCCGCCGCGCTCCCCCTTGCGGGATGTCTCTCTCAGACAAGACTCGCCGCCCCCGGGCCCCTCATCGCCTATGTCGGGACCTTCAGTTCCCCGCTGCGCGACATGCTGCCGACCCAGGTGGATCTGCCCCCCGGGAATGGCCGCGGCATCCATCTCTTCCAGGTCGATCGCGCCAGCGGGGCGCTGAACCCGCACGGCGTCGTCGAGATGGGCACGAGCCCGAGCTGCCTCGCGCTCAATGCCGCCGGGACGCGCCTGTATTCCGCCAATGAGACCGATCGGGTCGGCGACGACAAGCAGGGCAGCGTCAGCGCCTTCGCCGTCAACCGGGCCGACGGGAAACTGGAGCTCCTGAACACCGTGCGTTCCGGCGGCGCCGGCCCTACCTATGTGAGCGTGCATCCGGGCGGAAGGCATCTCCTGGTGGCCAACTATTTCGGCGGTTCCGTGGCGGTGCTCCCGATCCTGGCCGACGGCCGGTTGGGAGACGCCTCGGACGTCAAGGTGGATGCCGGCAAGATCGGTCCCGCCCGGGCCTCCCACGCGCCGCCAGGCAGCTTCGCTTTCAGCGGCCACGATCGCACCCACGCGCACATGATCCAGGCCGACCCCTCGGGACGCTTCGTCCTCCACGTCGACCTGGGCCTTGATCAGATCCTGGTCTGGAAGTTCGACGAACAGCGTGGCGTCCTGACCCCCAACGAACCGCCCTCGGTCTCCCTTCCCCCCGGAGACGGTCCGCGACATTTCCATTTCCATCCCAACGGACGCTGGTTCTACTCGATCCAGGAGGAAGGCTCGACCCTCGTGCGGTTCGATTACGATGCCGCAGCGGGACGCCTGAGCCCGCGGCAGACGATCTCCACCCTGCCGCCCGGCTTCGCCGGCAGCAATTTCTGCTCCGAGGTCCTGGTGTCCGCCGATGGGCGATTCGTCTACGCGGGCAACCGGCTGCACGACAGCATCGGGATCTTTTCAGTCGGCCCCAACGGCGACCTGACGTTCGTCGGCGAAGAGTGGACGCGCGGGAATTATCCGCGCAGTTTCACGTTCGATCCCACGGGCCGCTTCCTCTACTGCTGCAACCAGCGCGGCGACACCATCGCCGTCTTCCGCGTGGATCGCAGCACCGGATCCCTCGCCTTCACCGGCCACTACGCGCCCGTCGGCAACCCGTCGATCATCGTCTTCCTCGACCTCGCCTAGACGGGCTGTGCCGGCGTAACCAATAATCCCTTGCGGGCCCTGAGGCGTCCGGATCACGCCACGCCTACGTTGACTTTCATCCTCAAGCCCGCTTCGTCCACCAGCTCCTGGAGGGAAAGTCTCACGAACTGCTCGGGAGCCCGGCGCAGGATTCTGGCAAAACGCGCGGCACGCTCGGGACTGACGGTCTTGCGGCCCCTCTCGATGTCGCAAAGATGGGAAGGGGACACCCCAAGCTTCCTGGCAAAGGAAACCTGGCTCATCTCTTCGCCGATTCGCATGGACTCCAGGAGGCCGCCCAGGGTGAGAGGCCGACCCGAAACCCCCTCAAGGAACTTCATGGTCTCGCTCTTCCTAGTACCCATGTTTGGACACCTCCTCGACCGAAGCACATTTGATCTCACCCTCGGACCTCACGACGTAAATGGCCCGATAGGCCCGGCTCAACCGGATCGACCGCTGACCCCGCCGATCTCCGTGCAAGGGCTCGTCGTGATGACCCGGGACCTTTCTCACTTCTTCCAACCCGCGCGTCTCCACGTCATCCACCCAGGCAGCCAGGTTCTCCACGATGTGGCGGGGCATCTTCTGAAGTTGCCTGCGTACCCGCTTGCTCAACTCCACCCGGCGGGTCATCTTTCGGAATAATACACCTACGAGGTGAAGAGGTCAATGGGATATTCACCTATAAGGTGAATATCCACTCGCTCTTGAAAAGGGGCGATCGGTGATCGATGGATTCTTGCCCCCGTGTCCTCAAGGACCGTGAGGGGGCAAGTTTCCGCCCCATCGCCGCGGTCTACTTGAACGCCTCGGGGCGCACGAGCAGGCTGGAGAGGACCTGGGCGTAGACCCGGTGGCCGAAGTCGTTCGGGTGGTTCACCCCGTTGCCCGTGAGGTCCAGGTCGCGCTTGTGGCGGTGGAACTCCGCCCAGACGGAGCTCAGGTCGGCCAGCTCCACGCCCGGCCCGCGCAGCGACGCGAGGGCCTCGCGGTATTCCGGGAAGCGCTCATGGCGCGGCGCCGTCCAGTCCGGGTTGGCCAGCATCGTCGCCACCAGGATGAACTCCGCCGCCGGGTGGGCCTTGCGGACCGCCTCCACCATCCCCTGGATGTTGGCGCGGTAGGCGTCGGCGGCGAGCCCGCCGGCGTCGTTCATCCCAAATGCCAGGATCACGAGGTCGGGCGAGGACTCGACGACCTTCGCGATGTTCTTCAGGCCCCAGGCGCTGCCCGTGCCGCCGACGGCGTGGTTCCGCAGCCCGACCTTGGCGCCGGTCGCCGCCTCGAGCTGCCGCACCAGGAGCTCCTGCCAGGGTGGCTGGAAGGGGGCGGCCTTCGCCCAGCCCGAGGCGTTGCAGCCCGTCGAGATGCTGTCGCCGAGCAGCGCGATCGTGAGCGTCTTCTTTTCGGCCAGCCGCGCCGCGCTGCGGGCCAGCCGTTCGCCCGCGAAGGCGGCGACGGGGCCCTTCCACGCGTCCGCCGCGTGCTCGTAGGTCACCTCGACCTGCAGATCGTGATACTCGTGGCCGGCGCCGAAGAGGATCTCGCCGCCGCCGTCCCGGTGGGTGAGCCGGTAGGGCTGGCTGCCCGCCGGCCGGCGGAGCTCCGCCGGCGTACGGCTCGGGATGCGCGAGCCCGCCGGCAGGGTCAACTCCCTCGTGCCGGGCTTCCAGGCCCAGTCGCGGCCCTCCTCGTAGGCCGTCGTCCCGCGCACCGAGAGGACCCGGGTCGGGACGAAGAGCAGGGGCGCGCGCGCGATTTCCCCTTCCTTCACGAAGAGGACGCTCTCGCCGTCCATGGTCGTCGACGTCCAGAACGGCCGCAGGCGGTGGAGGTCGAAGTCGTCGGGCGCGAACAGGGCGGCGAAGAGGAGGAGTCTCATGTCGGCTCCCTTACCGGAACTCCCAGGCGCCCCAGAGGCGGGGCGTCAGCTCCGCCTCGCTCGGGACGTCGGCGGTGATGCCGGTGGCCTTGTTGCTCCAGTACACCCGGTGCAGCGTCTGCGTGCCGTCCCCGCGGAGCAGCCCGACGTCGCCGCGGATCGTGCGCCCGGTCTCCGGGACCAGGCCCAGCTTCCCCAGCGGGATCGAAATCTCGAAGTTGCCGTCCGCGCCCCCCGCCAGCTCCACGTCGGCGCTCACGTCGTCCACGCGGTCCAGCGTGATCGTGCGCCACGGGGAGCTGAACGGCACGGGCTCCCGCGTCCCGGGGACGACCGCCCGATAGAGCAGGGCCAGCGTCTTGCCTTTCGCCTTCGTCACGAGGAGCCGCAGATCTCCCTCGACCGGCTTCTCGCGCCGCGGTTCGGCCTTCGCGTTCGTCCCGATCATGAGGTCGAGCGCACCCCCGGTCTTGAAGGGCGCGTTCGCGACCTCGCCCGAGTTCCGGAGCAGATCCTTCTCCCCGGTGCGGAAGAACGCATAGAGGCGCCCGCCCGACACGCAGAGCGCGGCCGTCACGTCGTGCGGCTTCGAGTCGCTGTTGAAGTAGGCCGGGACGCCGCTCTTGTCGACGTCCACCCATTCGGCGTCCTTCCAGTCGTCCGCCTTCCCGTCCACCACGGGGGCGTCCGCGCGAAGGGCGATCCTCAGGACTCCCCGCCCCTGCGCGTTCTGGCGCGCCGCCTCCCGATCGAGGACGTAGGCGCGCGCGCGGGCGAGGTCGTCGGCCGTGACCGTACGCTCGCCGACGGTCAGCCGCGCGAGGGTCTCGAGGCCATCGACGCGCACGATGCAGGTGTTCGCCCTGTCCACGAGAT
>JAHFOZ010000594.1 GCA_023261405.1 Planctomycetota bacterium | reverse complement strand
GACCGCAACGAAGCCGAAATGGATCGTCGTCCTGAACCTGGATGAGGACGCGCGCGAGACCCCGCCGTGGGCCCGCGAGATCATCGGGAACGAGGCGGCCTTCCTCCTCAAGCCGCGCGGAGGCTGGACCCGCAAGAACCCGCCGAACACGGTGGAGCGCTCCCTCGCGCTCCTGGGGCAGACCGCGGACAGCGGCCGCGTCTGGGACGTGCTCGCCTTCGCGGAGCTCCGCGGCGGACCGTTCAAAGTGGCGGGCCGCGGCGCGGCCGGCCTCCTTGGCGCGTACGCCGCGCTCTATACGACGAAGATCTCGGAACTGGTGCTGGCCGACCCTCCCGCGTCGCATCGCCCGCCGGCGGCCGAGGCTCCCGCCATCCTGAACGTGCTCCGGGTGGCCGACGTCCCCGAGCTGCTCGGATGCCTCGCCCCGCGGCGGCTCGTCCTGCTCCGGGCCACGGACGCCGCGTTCGACCGCATCGCGGCGTTCTACCGTGCGGCGGGCGCAACCGACAGGCTTGAGCGCCCCTGAGCAAGGCTATCGCCAGAGATCCGTGCTGAGGTACTTCAGCCCCGAATCGTTCACGAGGAAGACGACACGGGCCTGGGCCTTCTTCGTCTGCGACGCCTGCAGGAGCTTCATCGCCGCCGCGAGGTTCGCGCCCGATGAGAAGCCGCCAAAGATCCCCTCCTTCGCCGCCAGTTCCCGCGCCCAATGGACGGCCTCGTCGTCCGTGACCTGCAGGTATCCGTCGACCAAAGAATCGTCCCAGAGCGGCAGTTTCATCGCGTATCCCCCACCCTGGATCCGATGGTTGGGGTTCGTCACGGCCTTCCCCGCCAGCAGCGCCGCGGACGCCGGCTCCACCGCGTAGCAGCGCACCCTGGGGTTCCACCGTTTGAGCGCGCGGGCCACCCCGGTGAAGGTCCCGCCCGACCCTGCAAGGTCGCAGAACGAGTTGATGCGTTTCCCCAGGTCCCGGATGATCTCGCGCCCCGTGCCCTCCTGGTGGGCGAGCACGTTGGATGCGCTGTTGAACTGGTCCGCGCGGAACGCCCCAAGTTCCCGCGTCAGCTCCTGCGCCCGCTTCTCGACCAAGGCGAGGTCCTCGCCGGACACCTGCCCGCGCGGCGATCCGGGGGCCTGTGCGACGATCTCCACGCGAGCCCCGAGCGCCTCCATCATGCGGCGGCGCTCTTCTGAGTTCCCGGACGACATCACGGCCACGAACTTCAGGCCGCGAACCGCGCACACGATCGCCAGGCCGGTCCCCGTGTTCCCGCTCGTCAGCTCCACCACGGTCTGGCCTGGCTTGAGACGCCCGTCCGCCAAGGCGTCGTCCACCATCCGGCGGGCAATCCGATCCTTCTTGCTCAAGCCGGGGTTGAACGTCTCGAGCTTGGCGAAGAGGGCGCCCCGGAGGCCACGCGTGAGCCGCTTGAGCCGCACGACGGGCGTGTGCCCGATCAGGCTCGCCGCGTCGGGATGGATCACTTCCGCGCCGCCGACACCGCCGCGGCGAACTTGCGCGCGTTGTCGGCGATCGAGTCCCAGCGCTTCTCCTGGACCGCCTTCCGATCCACGAGCTCGCCCCCGACCGCCACCGCCGCCGCGCCCGCCTTGAAGAAGGCCGCGACGTTCTGAAGGGTCACCCCTCCGGTCGGGATCATCTCCACCTGGGGGAGCGGGGCCTTGAGGGCCTTGATGTACTCCGCCCCGCCGAGCGTGCCGCAGGGGAACACCTTCACGAAATCCGCCCCCGCTTCCCACGCCGCCAGGATCTCCGTCGGAGTCAGCCCCGCCGGCACGGAGACTTTCCCGTAGCGCCGCGTCATCTCGATCACCCTCACATTCAGGTTCGGGCTCACGATGAACTCGGCGCCGGCAAGGATGGCCGCGCGGCAAGTCTCGGGGTCCAGGATGGTCCCCGCGCCCAGGAGGACCATTCCCCCAAGGCCCGACGACAACTTCTCCAGGAGCCCGATCGCGCCGGGCACCGTCATCGTGATCTCGACGATCGGCACGCCGCCGTCGCGGATGGCCTCCGCCGCCCGGAGCCCCTCCTCCGGGGATGAGGTCCGGACGATGGGCACGAGCCCCACGTCGACCAGGGTCCTGAGGATCGCCGTCCTGTCCATGCCGCCCCCCTATCGCTGGACCCGAGCGCCGCCGCCCTTCATCAATTCCTCGACCTCCTCGCGGGTGGACCAGTTGAGGTCGCCGGGGCTCGAATGCTTCAAGGCGGAGAACGCCACGCCGAACCGGAGGCCGTACTCCAGGGTCCCCCGGGTCAGAAGTCCGAAGAGCAGGCCGGCACTGAAGGAATCACCGCCGCCCAGGCGGTCCACGATCTCCAGTTCGTACTTCCGATCCTCATGAAACTTCCCGTCCTCCCAGAGCACGGCCGACCAGAAATTCTTCAGCACCGAGGGGCTCTCCCGGAGGGTGATCGCCACCGCCTTGACGCCGAACCGTTCCTGCAACTTGCGCGCGATCGCCCGGTAGGCATCCGGCGAGACCTTCGTATAGCTCTCATCCTGCCCCGCGTCGATCCCGAAGACCGCCCTGGGGTCCTCCTCGTTGGTGATGAGCAGGTCCACGTGCTTCAGGAGCGGTTCCTGGACCTCCCGGGCTGCAGCGGCGCTCCAGAGCTTCTTGCGGTAGTTGAGATCGTAGCTGACCTTCGCGCCGCAGGCCCGCGCGGCCTCGAGCGCCTCCCGCGTGACCTGCGCGGCGGA
>JAHFOZ010000593.1 GCA_023261405.1 Planctomycetota bacterium | reverse complement strand
CCTTCCCGGATCTTCCCGTCGTGGTCGATCAGGGGTATCGGGTTCGCGACCTTCCCCAGCGGACGGCATCCCGGCCCCACGCCGTCAAGGCCCAGGTCGCCCGTCATCGCCTCCGCGAGCTTCTTCAGTCGGGCCGCCTCGTCCGGATGCCCGGCGGCGACATCCCTGGCCTCCCCGGGATCCTCCAGGAGCTGATAGAGCGCGCCCGTGGCCAGATGGAGCTTCCACGGTCCGCTCCTCAGCGCCTCGAGCTTGAGGCCCTTGTAGTAGTAGAAGACGTCGTGGCCTTTCGCCCCGGCCTCTCCGGTCAGGAGCGGCCGGAGGTCGAGACCGTCGATCTTGCGATCGGCGGGAGGCGCGCCCCCGGCCAGCCGCGCCAGCGTCGGCAGGACATCGATCATCCCCGTGATCTCGTCGCAGGTCGTGCCGGCGGGGACCGTGCCCGGCCACCAGGCGAGAGTGGGCACGCGCATGCCGCCTTCCCAGGTGGAGCCCTTGAAGCCCCGGAGCGGGGCATTCGACGCCCTGGGCGTGCCGCCGTTGTCGGAGGTGAACAGGACGAGCGTCCGCTTCTCCAGGCCGAGGTCCCGGAGGAGGTCGAGCACCTTCCCGACGCTCGCGTCGACCTCCTCGATCCAGTCGCCGTAGAGGCCGTTCTTGGACTTGCCGCGGAAGTCGCGGCCCGGGTAGAGGGGGAAGTGGACGGCGCTGGGGGCGAGGTAGAGGAAGAAGGGGACGTCCCCATGGGCGCGGATGAACTGGAGGGCCTCGCCGGTGTAGCGCGAGACGAGCTCGGCCTGGTCCTCCGCGAGCACGCGCTGGAGGACGGTCTCGCCGCGGAGGAGGGGCAGGGGCGGCTGGCCCTTGCCCTTGGGTTTCGGGAGGGGCGCGCCGAAGCTGCTCTTGACCCCATCCTCCGCCGGGCCCATGTCGTTGGAGTAGGGCAGGCCGTAGAAGGAGTCGAAGCCCTGCCGGCTGGGGAGGAACCCGGGCTGGTCGCCCAGGTGCCACTTACCGACCATGCCCGTGGAGTAGCCCCGGGCCTTGAGGAGTTCGGCGACCGTGACTTCTCCGGGATGAAGGCCTTCCGCGCCGGCGGGGAAGAGGACGTGGGGGATCGAAAGCACGCGCTTGGGGTAGCACCCCGTCATCAGGGACGCCCGCGAGGGGGAGCAGACGGGGGCGGCGTAGAAGGAAGTGAATCGACGTCCTTCGCGGGCCATGCGATCCAGGTTCGGCGTGCGCTGGAGCGTGGATCCGAAGGGGCCGATGTCGGCATAGCCGAGGTCGTCGATGTTGACGACGATAACGTTGGGCGTCCTTTCCTGGGGGCCGGCCGGGGCGCCGAGGAGGGAGACCAGGAGGAGGGCGATCGGTTTCATGCGGGAGATCCTCGATCCGACTCTCATCCAACGCGCGCCGGCGCCGAAGGTGGCGCCCAAAGGTCGGGGAGAAGACTTCTATTTCCCCACGAACCCTGGCGCCGCCCCGCCGCGGGCCACGCTGAAGACCTCGCCGGTCGTGTCGTTGTAGGCCTCGAACGCGATGAAGGCGGGGTTGCCCTTCTCCGTCCTCGCCACCAGGAGCCGCGCCTTGGTTGTGCTCCGGCTCACGATGGGCGCGACGAACTCCGCGCCGATGCCGCGGCCGTTGAAGCAGCCGACCCACTTCGCTTTCTTCGCGTCCCAGCATTCGATGGCATACCGGCTCACCGAGGAAGCCGGATCCTCCTTGATCTTGAACTCATTGACCGTGGTCGCCTTTCCGAAATCGAGCTGGATCCACTGGTTCTCGGAGGCCGCGGCCCTCCACGCGGTGGCCGCGCTGCCATCGCCGGCCTTGGCGGCGTCACCGCCCGCCTCCGCGGAGGACGCGCTGAGCCTGGCGGGGAGAGGCCGGGTGCTGCAGGCCGCGCTGAGGCTCTTTTGCGTGCAGTTCACGAAGGAGGATCTCTTGTCCTTCTCGGGATCCATCACCTTCATGAGGACCTCGCCCTTCGACAGGTAGATGCGGCACTTCTCCCACGTAGATTCCGTCCAGTCGGTCGTGTTGACGATCTCGCAGCGGGGCAGCCCGATCGGTCGCTTCGACTTTCCGTTCAGGACGCAATTCTCCATGCGAATGCCCATGTTGGGATTCCCGTCGGAGGCGTAGCAGCAGAGCAGGAAGCCGGGGCCATCGGTGTCGTGGAACAGGCAGTTCCGCATGACCATGGTGTTGCAGTTGCCTTCGAAGTCGAACGCCTCGCCGTCGCCGCTGCCATTCCCGATGTCCACGAAGCCCCATTCGCTATCCTCGAAGACCCAGTCCTTGCAGCGGAAAAACATGGCCCCGGCCACGCCGTTGAAGGAGCGGAAGCCACGGCCGACATCGTGCGTGACGCAGTTCCGGACGGCCCCGCCGGCCACGCCCCGTATCCCCATCTGCCACTGACAGCCCTCTTCGAACAGGCAGTCTTCGAAGGTCATGTTGCCGAAGTTGTAGATGTTGGAGGCGTTCTTGTTGAAGTTGTCCAGGCTGTTGGTCCAGACGCCGGAGGCCAGCCGGCGGAACACGCACGCCTTGATCGTGATGTCCGTCAGGACGATCGTGTTCCTGCGCTCGTGGGAGTAGAGGCAGATCCCGAGCCCGATCTTGCGCCGGGGATAGTCCTCGTAGTGCTGGTAGAGCAGCGAGTCATGGAAATAGCAATCCTCGACCCAGAGATGCTTCCTCGTGGGGGAACCGGCGGAATACTCCGCGT
>JAHFOZ010000592.1 GCA_023261405.1 Planctomycetota bacterium | reverse complement strand
AGCTCGCTCTCCAGCAGCGTGGCGGCGATCGCCCCGCAATCCACCGGGACGAACGGGCGCTCGCGCCGCGGACCGTCATAGTGGATCGCCCGCGCCACCAGCTCCTTCCCCGTCCCGCTCTCGCCCGTGATGAGCACGTTGCACTCCTCGCGGCGGACCCGGTCGATCAGTTCGTGGCAGCGTTCCATGGCGGGCGCCAGGCCCAGCAGGCTCCTGGCCCGGTAGCGCTCCTGGAGTTCCTCCCGCAGGCGCTCGTTCTCCACCTCCAGCGAGCGCACCCGCCGCAGCCGCGTCAGGATCAGCGCGACCTGGTCCAGCTTGAACGGCTTCTCCAGGAAATCGGCCGCGCCCAGCTTCATGGCCTGGACCGCCGTCTCGATCGTCCCGTGCGCGCTCACCATCACCACCTGCAGTTCGGGACGCTCCGACCTCACCAGCTCCAGGAGCCCCAGGCCGTCCAGCCCCGGCATGCGGATATCCACGAACGCAACGTCGAAAGCCTTCACGCGCAGGAGTTGCAGGGCTTCCTCCGCGTTGGCCGCCTCCTGGACATCCACCGCCTCGCGGGCCGCAATGATTTCGCTGAAAATCCTGCGGATGGGCGGCTCGTCATCCACCACGAGAACGGAGAGGGCACGGCGGACGCTCATCCCCTAATCATACCCTGCGTTCGCATTTTGCACACACCCGCCCTGAGCCTCCAGTTTCAGGTCAAGGCAGGGTGGCCGGCGTCCGATAATACTTGCGCAGCCGGTCCTTTGTCCGGATCGGCCTACCGGGAGGTGTCGTGCTCCTCAGGGACCTGGTCCGCGCTCTGATCCGTCGCCTGCCTGCCGCCCTCCTGATCTTCGGCGTCACGGCCGTCCTGGGCCTCCTCCTCGTCCCCGGCCAGCCCTTCACCTTCACCGCCGAAGCGCGGATCCGGATGGCCGCAAGCCCGTCCTCCGATGGCCGGCCCCTCACGGGAGCCGGACCCGATCTCCTCCTGGGTGACGTCGTACTTCAACGCGCCCTCAAGGGCGACCTCGGCCAGCACTACTCCGGGGTGGAGCAGGTCCGCTCGCGGCTCTCCGCACGCCGTGACCGGGACGGCCGCACCCTCGTCCTCACCTGCATCGACACACGCCCCACCCGGGCCCTCGCGGCGGTGAACTCCGTGGCCCGCGCCTTCGAAGCGTACGCGGCCGAGTCCCTCGCGCAGGAGTCCGGCCGCACCCTGGCCGCGCTCGACGAGGCCCTTGCCGCCCTCGCGCGCGAGGAGGCCGCCCTCGCCTCGGACCTCCGCGCCCTCGGCGCCTCGGAGGCCGGTCTCGCATCCGAACGCCTGGCCGAAACCGACCGCGCCCTCGCGTCCGCGCGCCTCGAAATCGAGACGCTCGCCGTCCGCATCGAGCACCTGTCCGGGAGGGTCGAGCGCGGAGAGACCGGCCCCCTTCCCCCGGTAGACACCGCCGAATCCGACCGGCTCGCCCGCGAGCTGGCCGAGGCCCTGCGACGCTCCGACCCGCGCGCCGGGGAACTGCAGGGCCTCCACGCTCAGGCCGTCCAGCGCGAATCCCTCCAGGCCCGCTTCGCCCCCGTCCGCGCGCTCCTCGATCAGCTGCGCGAGGCCTCGGCCCGCCGCGACGCGCTCCTGCGGAGCGTGCCGGGACTCCAGGCGGAGGCTGCGGAGCTGCGACGGGGCCTCGAGAAACATCGCGCCGCTCCGGGGGGCGACCGGCACCGGGACTTGCAAGCCCGTCTCGCGGCCGCCGCCGACACCCGGCGGCACCTGGACGGGGATCGCGCGGCCGCCGCCGGGGCCCGAGACCTCTCCTCCCGCGCCGTGGAACGCGTCGAGCCCGCCCATCGTACGCCCCTCGCGGGCGCAGCCCTGCTCTGGACCCTCGCCGTGTCGGTCCTCGCGGCGCTCGCCGGGGTCCGCGTCCTCGATCTGTTCTCCCCGACCCTGCGAACGGATCATGACGTGCGCCAGTACATCAACCTTCCCCTCATGGGCTCCATCCCGCGCGCGGCCCGGGGCGGGGACCCCACGCTCCTCGGGGCCGATCCCCGGGCGCCCCTGACCGAGGTCTTCAACACCGCGGCGGCGCTCCTGGAATCCCGCGGCCGTGAGGACGGCTCGAAGCTCTTCTGCGTGACGAGCGCCGTTCCGGGTGAGGGGAAGTCCACCACGGCGTGCAACCTCGCCGTGGCCCTGGCCCGATCCGGCTCCCGCGTCCTCCTCGTGGACGCGGACCTGCGGCGCGCGTCGCAACACCGGCTCTTCGGGGTCGCGGGCGAGACGGGCCTTTCGTCGTACCTGTCCGGCGCGTTCGATTCCATCGACGCCGTCCTCGTGGAAACGGGAGTGGAGAACCTCGCGCTGCTCCCGGCCGGGCCGCTCCTCGAGATGCCGGGTCCCTATCTCCGCTGCGAGCGGTTCAGGGCCCTCCTCCCGGAGCTGAGGGAGCGTCACGACTTCATCATCGTGGACCTGCCCCCGGTACGGAGTGCGGCGGACGCCCTCCACGTGGCTCCGCTCGCGGACGGCACGATCCTGGTCCTGGCCTGCGGGGAGACCCGGAAGGACGACGCCACGACGGCCAAGGGGCACCTCCGCGGCGCCGGCGCGAAACTGATCGGCTGCGTCCTCAACAAGGCGACCTTCGAGGGACGGAGCTACGACTACTACTCGGCCCCAGCGCCGACGGAGGCCTGATGAGACTCTCGAGGGAGGGAACGATGCGGACCGTCCTGTGCGCGGGGTTGGCGCTC
>JAHFOZ010000184.1:6891-9718 GCA_023261405.1 Planctomycetota bacterium | reverse complement strand
GTGGGTCAAGGTGCTGGACCCCACGAGCCCCAAGGGCGAGAAGAAGCACGAAGTGCTCTCCGCCGGCCAGACGAAGTCCTTCGTCACCACGTTCCGCGACCGCACCGCGCTTCTCGACAACCCGCTCGACGAGGCCGTGGACGACACCCTCTTCGCCGCGAACTACATGGTCCTCCCCGAGTCCGGCACGCCGGTCCGCGTCATCTTCCGCGCGCCGCTCGAGGCGGAGAAGAAGGAGATCATCGCGCTCGAGAAGGCGATCGCGCTTGAGCCCAAGTTCCAGCCGCCCGCGCACGAGGACCACGACGACCACAAGGACGAGAAGAAGAAATGACCGGGCTGCGCGTCGCGCTGGCCGGCCATCGCCGGCGCCTCCGCCTGGGCCGCGCGGCCGAGGCGGCGGCCCGGGGGGCCTTCGCCGTCTCGCTGGCGGCCTGCGCGGTCCTCCTTGCTGAGAAGTTCCTCGCCTTTACGCTCCCGCGGACGTTCCTCTTCGGGGCCCTCGCCGCGGCGCCCCTGGCCCTGGCCCTCCGCGAGCTCTTCCGCTCCTTCAGCCTCCGCGACTGCGCCCTCGCGCTCGACCGCGCCCTGGGGCTCGACGAGCGCCTCTCCACGGCGCTCGAGGCCGCCGGTCCGATGAAGGATGCCCTCGCCCTCGACGCCGCCGGGGCGCTGGCCCGGGCCGTCCTCCCGGCCCGCCGGATGCCCCGGGAGGCGAAGCTCCTGGCGGGGAGCGGCCTTCTCTTCCTGCTTCTCCTGATCCCGGCCTCCCAGCGGGCGGCCGTCGCGGCCGACCCGGCGCTCGTGGCGCTGACCGCAGAGGAACTTCAGAAGCTCGAGGCCCTGGGGAAACTCGACGAGCGCTTCCGCGAGGCGGCCGCGCTCCTCAAACAAGGGAAGGCCGAGGAGGCGTTCGCGAAGTTCGACGCGCTGCGGGAGAAGCTGGCGTCCGAACGGGTGGAGGGCGCGGGCGCGGGGACGGACGAGGCCCTGAAGGCGGCCGAGGGCGCGGCCGGCGCGCTGGGCGCGCAGCTGCGCCGGATGGGCCGGCCGGTCCCTGCGGCGCGGCCCGACTCGGTGACCCGGAAACTGGAGCGGCAGGCGGTGCCGGCGATGGACGATCGCGACCCGTCCGGCGACGCGCCGGCAAGGGTCCGGGTGGGGGACGGTCGGGGCGACTGGCATCCCCGGTATGATGCGGTGATACGGAAGTACGAAGAATTGCGGAGAAAGCAATGACGAAGATCCTGGCGCTTACGGCGGTGACGGCGACGCTCCTCCACGGCGCCGAGGCGCCGGCTCAGGACGGCGAGCTGGCGAAGAAACTCCGGGAGGCCTACGTCACGGCCGCGGACTTGCTGGTCTCGCAGCAGGACAAGGTGGGAGCCTGGCAGATGGGCCCGCCGGGCAAGTCCATGTCCAGCGCTGCCTACACCGGGCTCGTCCTTGCGGACCTCGCCGGCGCGCCGAAGGACCTGCGCGCGAAGTACCAGGCGGTGATCGACAAGGCGTCCGCCTTCCTGGTGTCCAAGGCCAACAAGGACGGCTCGTTCGGCGAGGGGCCGACGGGCGCGTTCATGAAGACGTACACCACGGGCATCGTCCTCATGGCGCTGGCCACGGAGGACCGCGAGAAGCACGCCGGGCTCATCCGCGGCGCCCAGGCCTACCTCAAGAACAACCAGATGAAAGAGGAGGGCGTCTTCAGGGGGGGGAACGGCTACGGGGACGAGAAGCCCCGGGTCGTGGACGGCAAGGTCGTCACCGTGCAGGAGTCGACCCCCAATATCTCGGTCACGGGCTGGGCGGCCGAGGGCCTGCAGGCTTCCGGTCTGCCGCAGGACGACGAATACTGGAAGCTCGTGAAGGAGTTCGTGCGCCGCTGCCAGAACAGCTCGGAGACGAACACGGACAAGGCATTTATCGCGGCGCTCAAGGAGAAGGGGCTTTCGATCGGGGACGACGGGGGGCTCTTCTACGCCCCGGTGGCCGACCCCGGCGCCTCCAAGGCGGGGACCAGGAAGATCGCCGACAAGGAAGTGATCATGAGCTACGGCGCGATGACCTACGACGGGATCAAGACGTATCTCTATGCCGGCCTGCAGAAGGACTCGCCGGAGGTCAAGGCCGCGATGGACTGGGTGAGGAAGAACTACACGGTGAGCTCCCATCCGGGGTTCGTCTTCGACGCGAAGCAACGCCACCACCTGCGCGGCGTGTATCATTACTACCTTGTGATGGCCAAGGCGCTGGTGGCCTACGGCGAGAACCCGCTGGAGACGTTCGACGGGAAGAAGCATGACTGGCCGGCCGAGCTCGGCGAGCAACTTCTCAAGACCTTCAAGGAGAGCAAGTGGATCAACGAAAACCCCGCCTGGTACGAGGGGGACTCGATCCTGGTGACGAGCTACGTGCTGGGCACGCTGGATATCGTCCTGAAGCACCTGAAATAGGGCAGTGTCATTTTTGGGTATAAAACACTCCAGCCGTTTTATGCCTTAGTTTGTGGGGTTGGGGACCTGACGATGAACGAGCGAGGCAGCATGGAACGCAAGACGGGCGTCTGGATCGTGGGGGCGTGCGGGAGCGTGGCCACCTGCGCCGTCGTGGGCGCGGAGGCGGTCAAGGCCGGAGTGATCGGGACCACGGGGCTCGTGAGCGAGCTGTCCGAATTCCGCGACCTCGGGCTCCTCAAGTTCGACAACGTGGTTTTCGGCGGGCATGAGATCCGTCCCGTGGACTGGGTGGCCTCCGCGGAGGAGTTCGCCCGGGAGAATGGGGTCATCAACCCTTCGATCCTCGAGGCCGTGCGCCCCGCGCTGGTGAA
>JAHFOZ010000184.1:1225-6881 GCA_023261405.1 Planctomycetota bacterium | reverse complement strand
TGCGGCCCGGCATCACGCTCAACAGCGGGGCCGGCGTCCGATCCATAGCCCCCGGCGCCGACCCGTCCCGGCTCACCCTCCGCCAGACCGTGGAGCGGATCACAGCGGACCTCGACGAGTTCAGGAAGACCCATGCCCTGGACACCGTGATCGTGATCCACCTCACCTCGGCCGAGCCGGCCTGCGTCCCTCCCCGCGAGTTCCACTACCTGGAGTCGTTCCTGGCGCTCCTCGAGGCCGACCGTCGCGACCTCTTCCCCGCCAGCGTGCTCTACGCCCTGGCCGCGATCGAGTCGGGCTGCCCCTACGTCAACTTCACCACCTGCCTGGGCTCCGCCTTCCCCGCGATGGACGAGCTGGCCCGGAAGAAGGGCGTGCCCCACATGGGGCGCGACGGCAAGACGGGCGAGACCCTCATGAAGACGACCCTCGCCCCCATGTTCGTGGCGCGCAACCTCAAGGTCCTCTCCTGGGAGGGCTACAACATGCTCGGCAACCGCGACGGCCAGGTGCTCGACCAGCCGGACGCGAACCGCGCCAAGACCCAGGACAAGGACCATTGCCTCCGCGAGATCCTCCAGGATGATGCGGCCCACTCGCGGGTGCGGATCGACTACGTCCCCTCGCTCGGCGACTGGAAGACCGCCTGGGACTTCATCCACTTCCAGGGCTTCCTGGGCACCCGCATGTCGCTCCAGTTCACCTGGCAGGGCTGCGACTCCGCGCTCGCCTCGCCGCTGGTGCTCGACCTCATCCGCTTCGCCGAGTTCGCCCACCGCTCGAACGAGTCGGGAGTGATGACGCACCTGGGCTGCTTCTTCAAGGCTCCGTTCATGGTGCCGGAGCACGGCTTCTTCCGCCAGAACGAGGTGCTCCTGGCCTACGCGGCGGCGCACCGCAAGGCCGGCGTGGGCGTCCGCGCCTGACCGGCCGTCCCCGACCCGGGGGACGTTTTCAAGGGGCCGGGAATGGCCCGGTCGGCGTATCACGAGGTGACAAAATGGACGGTACGTTTTGTCACGGGTCCGCTATAATCGGCGCCCTCTGCGAGGGACCTCGATGATCCGCCTCGTGCTTCTGGCCGCGCTCCTCGGGGCCGCTCCCCAGTCCGCCCCGAAGAAAGAGACCCTCGCCATTCCCGGCAGCAAGGTTTCCTTCGAAATGACCCTCGTGCCCGGGGGAAAGTACGCGATCGGCAGCCCCGCGAACGAAGCCGGCCGCGAGGCCGACGAGGCGCCCCTCAAGGAGGTAGAACTCCGGCCTTTCTGGATCTCCACCCGCGAGGTCACCTGGGAGGAGTACAGCCTCTTCTACGAGAGCTACAAGGAAGCCAAGGTCGACGGCATCACGCGCCCCTCGCAGCCCGACGTGGTCGATCCCAAGGAACCGTTCGAGAAGGGCGGCGAGCAGACCCCGAAGCACCCGGCCCTCTCGATCGGCTGGTACGGCGCGATGGGCTACTGCGAATGGCTCTCCGCCAAGACCGGCCGGCGCTTCCGCCTGCCCACCGAGGCGGAATGGGAGGCGGCGGCACGCGCGGGCGCTGCGGGCGCCACGGCCGCCCCGCTGGACGGCGCCGCCTGGCACAAGGGGAACAGCGAGGCCTGCTCCCACGAGGTCGGAAGCAAGAGCCCGAACGCCTGGGGCCTCCACGACACGCTCGGCAACGGCTGGGAGAACTGCCTTGAACCCTACAAGCCGCCCGCCTTCGGCGCCTCGGTCCGCGGCGGCGCGTGGAACACCCCGGCGAAGGACGTCCGCTTCGCCAACCGCCAGCTGGTGCCCGACGAATGGGCGGAGCGCGACCCCAAGCGGCCGCTCCGGCTCTGGTGGCTCACCGACGGGAACTTCGTGGGCCTCCGCATCGTCCAGCCTTCCGACCCCGCCCCCAAGGCGGACGTCGACGCCTGCGCCGCCACGATCCAGATCCGGAACCTCAAGCGCGTGAACGCGGGCAAGCGTCCCGACTACCTGGCGCGCGTGACGGGCGAGATCCACTATACGGGCTCGAAGCCCCTCGACGAGGTCGAGGTCACGGTCTTCTACCTCGACGAGGAGGGGAAGCCCATGATCAAGGACCCCAAGGACAAGCCCACGTTCAACAAGGTCTACCCCGTGCTCGTCAACAGCTTCCACGAAGGGGCGCACCGCGCGCCGCTCAAGACGGGCGAGAGCCGCGCCTTCGAGCTCGAGGTCCCGCATCCCTTCATCGAGGCCGGACCGCTCGACCTGGACCAGGTGGGCGCCCGCATCACCGGCGTGCATCTTTCAAAGTGAGGAAACCGTGAAGCATCTTTGCGTCGCCGCCCTCCTGCTCCTGGCACCGCCCGCCTGCGGGCAGGAGGCACGCCCGGACCGGAAGCCCAACGAGACCGTGACCCTCCCGACCTCGACGATGAAGATCGAGTTCGCGCACATCCCCGGCGGGGCGGGGAAGCTCAAGCCCTTCTGGATCATGACGCGCGAGGTCTCGTGGGAGGAGTTCGACCTCTTCTTCGAGGGCAAGGACCTGGATGGCGTCGACGTCGACTGCCGCCCCACGAAGGCCAAGTCCTACCTCGGCCAGGCCGGCCTGCCTCCCCACTTCATGGAGCCCAAGCGGCCCGTGACGAACCTGCGCTGGCACGGGGCCGCCGCCTTCTGCGACTGGCTCTCGCGGCGCACGGGCGCGTACTACCGGCTGCCCACCGAGGCGGAGTGGGAGTTCGCCGCCCGCGCCGGGGACGCCGCCGCCGCCCCCGCGGCGCTCGACGAGACGGCCTGGCACAAGGGGAACAGCAAGGACCAGACTCAGCCCGGGGCGAAGAAGAAGCCCAACGCCTTCGGCGTCCACGACATGCTGGGCGGCGTGTGGGAGTACTGCCTCGAGTCCACGCAGTCGCCCGACTTCCTGCCGGCGCTGCGCGGCGGCGCGTGGAACACCCCGGCCGCGGAACTCTCCTACGGCCTCCGCACCCCGCTCCTCCAGGCATGGTTCGACGACGACCCCAACCGCCCGCGCAGCACCTGGTGGGTCCAGTCCAGCTTCTCCCAGGGCTTCCGCGTGGTCCGCACGGCCGACGCCTCGACGAAGAAGGAGCGCGACGAGTACCTCCCGCAGATCGAGGTGAAGGTCGTGAAGTCCGAGGAGAAGAGGCTGAAATACGTGGCGGAGAAGCCGGCGGTGGAGTTCTTCTCGCGGCTCAGCTGCACGGTGAAGAACGCGGGCCCGAAGGCCCTCGACGAGCTCGAGGTGCAGGGCTATCCGCTCAACCCCAAGGGCGGGCCGCACCTCGTGGACATCAAGGGCGCCGACAAGCCCGGCCGCGCCACCTGGGGCAAGGTCTGGCCCGTCCTCGTGAACGGCTTCCAGGAGGGCGCCCACAGGCAGCCCCTCAAGCCGGGCGAGACGCGCATGTTCACGATAGATTTCCCCCAGTCCTTCGACGGCGACGAAGACGTGTCCGACCAGTTCGGCGCCCGCGCCACCCGGCTCCGTTTCAGCGAGTAGCGGGGCGGCTGTGACGATCCTCCTCGCCGCCCTCCTGGCCGCGGGGCAGGCCGAGACCGTCCCCATCCCCGGCACGAAGCTGAAGTTCGACCTCGCGCGTGTCCCGGGCGGGACGATCAAGCGCGACGGCGTCGACGTCTCCGTGGGACCCTTCTGGATGGGGAAGCACGAGGTGACCTGGGCGGAATACCGCGCCTTCTCGGGGGACGAGGGGAAGTCCGCCACGAAGCTCTTCGCCGTGGACGGGGTCACCCGGCCCTCGCGCGCCCTGTCACACTTTCGGCAGACCGGGGTGAAGGAGGCCGCCCTCCATGACGCGAGACCCGTGATCTGCGTGCGGTGGCATGGCGCGGTTTCCTACTGCGACTGGCTCTCAAAGTTGACGGGGCGGCGCTTCCGGCTCCCCACGGAGGCGGAGTGGGAGTGGGCCGCGCGGGGCGCGATGGCGGGAAAGCTCGACGACCATGCCTGGCACGAGGGGAACAGCGGGGAAGAGAGCCACCCGCCCGGCGGGAAGGCCCCTAACATCTATGGCATCCACGATCTCCTGGGAAACGTGTGGGAGACCTGCCTCGACTTCCCCCGCGCGCCGATCTTCTCCCCCGTGGTCCGCGGCGGGGCCTGGAACGTGCCGGCCGCCGAGCTCAAGCCAGAACTCCGCAAGGCGATCCCGAAATCCTGGTACAAGACCGACCCGCAGGGCCCCAAGAGCTCGTGGTGGCTAACGGACGACTTCACGCAGGGCTTCCGCGTGATCTGCGTGGACCTGCCGGATCCCAAGGAGGCCCGCGACTACCTGGCGAAGGTCGAGGTGACGATCGCCAAGACCGAGGAGATCCTAAACATCCCGGACCGCCCGGAGGCGGGATGGCCGGTGCTCCGGATGACGGGCCAGGTGAAGAATGCGGGCGACCGTTCCCTCGACGAGCTCGATCTCCTCATGTACTACCTCGACCCCGAGGGCAAGCCCCATCCACTCGACTTCGAGGGGGCCGACAAGCCCGACCGCGCCACGTTCGGCCGCGCGTTCCCCGTGATGGCGAACTGCGGCTGGCGGGGCGAGGACGCGAAGCCGCTCAAGCCGGGCGAGACCCGCACGTTCGTCGTCGAGTTCCCGATCTCTGGAGACCCGCCGAACCTCGTCGACGAAAAGAAATTCGAAGCGAAGGCGACCGGGCTTCGGTTCAGCCGCTGACCGGGGGGCGGAGGGTAGTTGAAACCGCAATGCGACAAGGGTCATACTAGGGGGGAGGTGAAGACCCCGAACGACACGACCTCCAGCCTCTCGAGGGCGGGCTTCCCGTCCACCTCGATCAGCCTGCTCCGGCTGATCCGGGAGAAGGCCGCCGGCCGCCGGGAGGCCATGGAGGAACTCTGCCGCCGCTACTGGAAGCCGGTCTACTCCTTCATCCGCTCGTTCCGCTCCTGTCCCCGGGAGGAATCCAAGGATCTCACGCAGGACTTCTTCGTGGAGGTCTTCGAGGGCCGGCTCGTGGAGCGCTACATGCCGTCGAGCGGCAGCTTCCGCGCGTTCATCCGCGGGTGCCTGCGGGTCTTCGTCCTGCACTACCGCCGTAAGGCTGGCGCGCAGAAGCGGGGCGGCGACGTGCGGCTGGTCTCGATGGGGGACGCGGAGGTGGACCTGCTGGACCAGGCGGCGGCGCGGAAGGATTCCACCCCCGAGGCGATTTTCGACCGTCAGTGGGCCGGCACGATCCTGGAGCAGGCGATGGAAGGGCTCCGCGCCGAGCTGCAGGGCGCCAAGGCGGTGTACCTGAAGGTCTTCGAGCGTTATGGGTCGGTCGAGTCCGCCGGCGAGGCGCCCACGTACGCCGCGCTGGCTCGGGAGCTCGGCCTCAAGGAGACGGACGTCTGCAACTACCTCACGTGGTGCCGCCGCCGGCTGCGCGAGCTGATCCTCGACCGCATCCGCGACTACCTGACGGGCGAGGCGGAAGTGACGCAGGAGTTCGTCCAGCTGTTCTCCCGCTAGCAAGGATGACCTCATGACGGCGATCGCCGCGTTGGCCCTGTTCCTCCTCCCGCCCCAAGAGGCCGAGGCGAAGAAGCTTCTCGAGGAGGCGAACGCGCTCTTCGAGCAGCAGAAGTACGCCGAAGCGCTCGCGAAGTACGAGGACAGCATCAAGACCCGGCCTCTGGCCGATG
>JAHFOZ010000184.1:0-1215 GCA_023261405.1 Planctomycetota bacterium | reverse complement strand
TTGTACAACGGGGGGCTGGCGGCCTACCTGGGCGGGAAGCCCGCGCGCGCGGTGCAGCTCTGGGAGCTGCTCAAGAAACTCAGGCCCGGCGACACCGCGCTGCTGGCCAAGCTCGTGCAGGCCTATCAGGCCACGGGCGAGCCGGCCAAGCGGGACGCCGTTCGGCAGGAACTCTTCGAGCTCCGGGCCAGGGCCGACGAGGCGGTGCGCAAGAAGCTGTTCCGCTACGTCCGCGACCAGTTCACGGTCGGGGCGCTGCGGGTCATGGTCTTCGAGTACTTCGAGCTTTCCGGCGAGCGCGCCCTGCGCTACAGCTTCTCGGTCCGCAACGAGAGCGGGAGCGGGGAGGCCTGGGCCGTCTCGCTGGGTTCCTATGAGGTCACCACCCAGATCGCGCGGGAGAAGGGGGAGATCAAGAAGGACGAGCGGATGTTCCACCTGGACGGCTACTTCGACGGGGGGAGCATCCACAAACTCTACGGGATGTACAAGAAGGAGCCCACCTACGAGGACTGCCGCAAGGCGGTCGAGGAAGTCCTCAAGTCGGAGAAGAAGTAGTTCCACGCCGGTCTCCGATATTTCCGCCCCGGGCACATTTTCCTCTAGGGACTATCCCGGAGTCCGCAGATAGGAGGTCGATCCATCCCGCGCAAGGGCTGCGGAGGGTGGACGAGGGTCGGCTTGGCCGGCCCGGTGGAACGGATGAAACCGGAGGCGGATATGACCAGGACCCGGGGATTCGCGGTGTGGGCGGCCGTCGTCGTGCTGGCGGCGGGCGTGGGATGCGGCGACACGGAGAAAAACGCGGCCGCACCGGCACCCAGCGCGGAGCAGGTGGCCCAGGTGCAGAAGGCGGAATCCGCCTCGGGCTCGATGGCCATGGCGAGCAAGGCCGCCAATGACGCGATCGTGGACAGTGGCAGCGGGGGCGCCGCGACGTCGTCCAAGTCCGGGGTTCCGCAGAAGTCGTACGCGGCGTCGGGGATCAACTACCAGGCCGGCCTTGACCTCCTCGTGGACCTGGACGCCACGGACGTGAACGGCAACGACCTCCACCCCTACGCGACCGGCGTGATCCACGTCGTGGCCGCGGGCTCGGTCGTCGGCACCCAGCTGGTGGGGGTCGCGAACTACGCCGTCACGGTGACCGCCGACACGGCCGTGAGCTGCACGGATCCGCGGTCCGGCGCCCAGGCCACCGTGGCCGCGGGGGCC